>NZ_UBIZ01000266.1:0-44704 GCF_900465275.1 Parafrankia sp. Ea1.12
GGTGGCGCTGGGCGTCCAGGTAGCAGCCGACGAGCGCGCCGCCGCTCGCCACCAGCGTCAGCGGCCCGACCGGGCTCTCCACGACGGCGTGCGTGCGCTCGGCGGCGTCCGGCGGGACGGGTTGGCTGCGGGTCACAGGCGTTCCTCTCGGCGGGCGGTGGCCGGGCCGGGGTGATCCGGCGCGGGCATCCGGTTGACTGGATGGTCGAGCACCGCCCACAGGTGCTGGACGGCATAGGCCCGCCAGGGGCGCCAGGCGGCGGCATGCCGGGACAGCGCGGCGGGGGTGGCCGGCAGACCGAGCCGTTCGGCCCCTCGGCGGACACCGAGATCACCGGGCAGGAAGGCGTCCGGGTCGCCGAGGGCCCGCATCGCGATGGTCTCGAGCGTCCACGGGCCGATGCCGGGCAGGGCCGCCAGCGCGGCGCGGGTCCGTTCCCAGTCTCCGCCCGCACCCAGCTCGATCATGCCGGACGCCAGCCCGCCGACCAGCGCGGCGAAGGTCCGCCGCCGGGCGGCCGGCAGAGCGAGCCCGCGCGGCGCCCCGGCCCGGCAGCCGGCCGGGACGGCGTCCGCGAGGGCGGTGGACTCGGCGTACTCGGCGTACTCGGCGAGGTCCGCGATCTGTGGCCAGAGGTGGGTGAGGCCGCCTTCCGGATCATGGATCGGCGTGCCGACGGCCGTGACGAGCCGCGCGGCGTGGGTCCGCGCCGCCGCGACGGAGACCTGCTGTCCGAGGACTGCGCGCACCGCTAGCTCGGCCGGGTCGACGGTGCGCGGAACACGCCGGCCCGGTGCCCGCGCGACCAGCGGCGCCAGCGCCGGGTCGGCGGCGAGCTGCCCGTCGACGGCGATCGGGTCCGCGTCGAGGTCGAGCAGCCGGCGGCAGCGGCCGATGACCGGCGCGAGGTCGCGCACGTCGGTGAGGGCGAGCCGGCAGCCGATGTGGTCGGGCAGCGGCCGCAGGGCGACGATCGCGTGCCCGTGCGGCGTGCGCATCGTGCGCCGGTAGGCACCGTCCCGCCACTCCTCGACCCCGGGAACGGCCGTCGCGACGAGGTGCCCGAACAGGTTGTCGGGATACAGCGGGGCCCGGAACGGCAGCCGGACGGTCAACGTCACGGCACCGGTGGCCGCCCTCGGTACCGGCACGACGGACGGGGGCGTCGCCGGGTTGCGACGGCGTCGCAGATCGCTCGGCGCGGCGGCGAAGACCTCGCGCATGGTGTCGTTGAAGGCGCGGATGCTGTTGAAGCCGGCGGCGGTCGCGACGTCGCCCATGCTCAGGTCCGTGGTCTCGAGCAGGAGCCGGGCGGTCTGGGCGCGCTGGGCGCGGGCCAGCGCGAGCGGCCCGGCACCGAGCTCGGCTGACAGGTGCCGCTCCACCTGGCGTGCGCTGTAGCCGAGCTGACCGGCAAGCCCGGGGACACCGTCGCGGTCGACGACGCCGTCCACGATGAGCCGCATCGCGCGCGCCACGACGTCGGCGCGGTGGTTCCACTCCGGCGAGCCGGGACTCGCGTCCGGGCGGCAGCGCTTGCAGGCCCGGAACCCGGCGCGCTGGGCGGACGCGGCGGTCGGGTGGAACCGCATGTTCTCGGCCCTGGGCGGCCGCGCCGGGCAGCTCGGCCGGCAGTAGATGCCGGTGGAGGTCACCGCGACGAAGAACCACCCGTCGAACCGGGCGTCCCGCGACCGCACCACCCGCGCGCACAGCTCGGCGTCGAGATGCGGGCGGGCGGGCGCGGTGATGGGCACCCGTCCAGCATTCGCGCGCGGGAACCGCCAGGTCCAGCGAGAATCCGACACCACGGTCCGCGGCCGGGTCCGGCGGCGGCATCGACCGCGTGGCCCGACGTGGGCCAATCAGCGCGTGTGCCCCCAGCGCGGGCCCGGGTCGGTGGTCACCGCGCGGGCCGGGCGGGGGCTCGGTCAGCTGGCGGCGAAGGCGCGGCTGAGCATGGTCGCGGCGAACTCGTCGGCGGGGACCGGCTCTCCGAACAGGTGGCCCTGGCCCAGGTCCGCGCCGAACGAGCGCAGCGCCGCCGCCTGCTCCGGCTCCTCGACCCCCTCGGCGGTGACCGACAGCCGCAGCCTGCGGGCGAACTCCACGATCGCCTCCACGAGGTGGTCGTCCCGGCCGGGCTCGGTGCCCCGACCGAGCTTCTCGACGAAGAGCCCGGCGAGCTTCAGCCCGCGCACCGGCATGGTCGACAGGTAGACGAAGTTCGACCACCCGGTGCCGAAGTCGTCGATGACGATGCGGACGCCCAGGTCGTTGAGCGCGTGCAGCGCGGTGACCTGGTCGCCGCCGGAGTCCATGAGCACCGTCTCGGTCAGCTCGAGCTGGAGCCGCCGCGGCGGCAGGCCCGTCCGGTCCAGCACCTTCTCGACCGCGCCGACCAGGCCCGGCTCACGGAGCTGGCGGGCGGAGAGGTTCACGCTGATGAACATGTGCGCCGGCCAGTCACGCGCGGTCTCGCAGGCCCGTTCGAGCACCCACAGCCCGAGCTGGACGATGAAGCCGGAGTCCTCCGCGAGGGCGATGAACTCACCCGGACGGGTTGGCCCGAGGCGGGGGTGGTCCCAGCGGAGCAATGCCTCGGCCCCGGCGACCGTGCCGTGCCGGAGGTCGATGATCGGCTGGTAGGCCAGCGAGAACTCGCCTCTGTCCAGGCCCGGGCGCATCGATCGGGACATCAGGCCACGTGCGGCCTCCCGGGTGCCGCGGTCGGGGTCGAAGGCCGTCCACCGGTTCTTGCCGCCGTTCTTCGCCCAGGTCAGCGCGGCGTCGGCCGCCGCGACGAGGTCGGACGGGCTGGTGTCGGCGACCGCCATCTCGACCACACCGATGCTGCACGTCGCGGGCAGGTCGCGGCCGTCGACGCGGGCGGGCTCGCGCAGCGTGTCCAGGACCCGCCGGGCGATGCCGGTCATCTCGTCGAGCCCACCGCAGTCCGGGACGAGAATCATGAACTCGTCACCGCCCATCCGGGCCACGGTGCGCTCCGCCACGGCGATCCCGCCCAGCCGGCGGGCGACCTCGGCGAGGAGCTGGTCGCCCACCTCGTAGCCGAAACCCTCGTTGATCATTTTGAACCGGTCGAGGTCCAGACAGCACAGGCCGACCCGCGCGGACGGCGGCGCGTCCCGGAACACCGCCTGCAGCCGGTCGAGGAACTCGGCCCGGTTCGCGAGTCCGGTCAGCGGGTCGTGCTGGGCATGGAAGCGGAGCTCCTCCTGCAGGCGGCGGCGTTCGGTGATGTCCTCGAGCATCACGACGCCGAACCAGTCACCGGCCACTCCGGGCCAGGTGGTCGAGAGCGTCAGCGCCACCCAGGTCGGCGTCCCGTCGGGCCGCAGGATGCGGCATTCTCCGCGGGACCGGCCGCGCCGGGCCTCACGCCACAGCCAGCGCACCACCTCCCGGTCGGCCGGATGGACGATCTCGGGCAGCGGCCAGGCCAGCGGGGCGGTGTGCCCGCTGAGGCCGAGGATCTCCAGCGCGGCGTCGCTGGCCTCCACTATGCGCCCCGTCCGGTCGGCGACGAGCATGCCGAGGGCGGTGCCGCTGAGCACGGCGTGCAGCCTGGTCTGGGAGATCCGCCGCTCGCGCTCGGCGCGGGCCCGGGCGCCGAGGTCGACGCGACGCGCTGCGGCCTGGCCGTCCCGCGTGCGCTCCCGGAGGGTCTCGGTGTGGCCGCGGACGAGCTCGCCCAGCAGGTCCACGACCCGCTCCGTCGACGCGGCGGACACCCGGCCCGGCAGCGTGTCAGCCCGTGGCGGCCTGCGCAGCAGAGCGCCCTCGCCCGACGGCCCGGCCCCGGGAGCGGCCGCGCCGCTGTTCCCCATCGCGGCGGTCGCCGTACCCGTGGGCACCCGCCCGGCGAGCCCCTTCGCGGCGGTGGCCGTGGCGGCAGGCCCCGTCGCCGCGGGCGCACCGCCGGCGAGCCCCATCGCGGCGGTCGCCGTCGCGGCGCCCGGGTGAGCCGTGCCCGGGTGAGCCGTGCCCGGGTGAGCCGTGCCCGCCGGGCTGGTCCCGGGGCCGTCGGCCGGGCGAGCCCAGCCGCCGGTGTGGTGGGCCAGGTGCCGGCCGAACAGCCGGACGGTCCGTCCGAGGGCCTCACCGGACGTCACGTGGCCGTGGACCAGCCGCGCGCCCACGTCATAGCCGATCTCGGGCCGGAACGGCTCGGCACTCACCGCCCGGACCAGCGCCGCCGCCAGGCGTGCCAGCCAGGCGCGGGCGTCCGCGGCGGCGAGCGGAAGGAGATCGACCGCAGTGATCTCGGCGAACCACCGGTCCACCAGGTCCGCCGTCTCGGTCTCGATCGTCACCGGATACCTCAGTCCCGCCGTGGAGTACCGCTTCCGCATTGCCGGTCATTCACCGGAACTGCTCGCTTACCTCGCGTTATCATTCGGACAAAACGGTCGGATTCTCCCAACCGCCGCAAACCGTACTCCAGTCTGCACGGCCACCGCGGTCTCCAGCCCAAGCGCGCCATGGGCACGATTGCCGTCCCGCCACCGTTTGACCACTCGAGAACCGGGCATCCACCCGTCGCCACCACGCCGGGAAAGCACCATGAGGCCGGATGCCGGCACGGGTCTCCTGTGAGGAGTACCACCCCACCGGTGGCCCGAGATTCCGGTGCCATCCAAGGAAAAGAACGAGAAGGAGACACGAAGGCGCGGCCGGGGGCGGCGACGGAGCGCCTCGCCCGAGCCGAGAAGCGCGGCGTGTGCCGTGCAGGGCCGTGGTAATGCGCCGCGGGCGCCGGACGGCCCGTCCGGGGAGGTCCGTCCGGGGCTGCATATCCGGGCCGGTCCCCAGGTGGACGATGCCGGATGTCCCGGAGCAGGCGGTGGCCCCGGAGCAGCGGACACGCGAAGCAGAAGACACCGCGAAACAGAAGACACAGGGAGCCCCTGAGCGGGCGACAGGGAGGCGACCGCGCAGATGCGCATCGTACTCAACGTGATCTGGCTGGTGCTGTGTGGAGTGTGGCTGGCGATCGGCTACGCCCTCGCCGCCCTCGTCTCTTTTCTTCTCATCATCACGATTCCGTTCGGCATCGCGTCGCTGCGCATGGCGAACTACACCCTGTGGCCGTTCGGACGCCGCGTGGTCGACAAGCCGACCGCGGGAACGGCGTCACTGATCGGCAACGTTCTGTGGATCCTGCTCGCCGGATGGTGGCTGGCGCTCGGCCATCTGACGACGGGCCTCGCGCTGTGCCTGACTGTCATCGGCATCCCGCTCGGACTGGCCAACTTCAAGCTCATCCCGGTGTCCCTGATGCCGCTCGGGAAGGACATCGTCCCGGTCGACAGCCGTGACAGTGACCCCTACCTGGCCGGATACCGGTAGGCCGGCCCGTCGGTATCCGGTAGGTCAGCTGGCCGGTCGCCGGCGGGCGGTGGCGGTGTGCCGCCGAGGGCTGCCCGATGCCCGTCGGCGCGGCGTGTCTGACGACGTGTTCCGCGTCAATCGCGCCGACGCGCGGCTTCGCCCGCGCATTCCCCTTCGGTACCATCTGCGGGCTGGTGCAAGGTGCCGGGTACCAGCTCGGAATCGATCTGGGTGTATCCGAAACAACCGTCGCGGCCATCGAGGCGGGGTGGCCTGCCGTCGTTCCGATCGGCGGCTCCGCGTCCGTGCCGACAATTCCGCACATCGGCGTTCGACCTGGGCTCGGACTTGGTTCGAGACCGCCGTCCACACGGCGATGCCGTCCGGGTTCGTCGTCGCGGGCGGCGTGGAACCCGTCCGGACATAGCTGCTCCTTCGGCCCGCGCCGGCGGCATGTGCCGTGTCCGGAAGGCGGACGCGGCACACCGCCGGTAACGTCGTCGCTGGCGGCTACTGGCGGCGATCGGGGCGACATCTCCGGCGAGAGGCGGGCAGATGGACGTGTACGACCATGTCACCGACCTGGTCGGTGACACGCCCCTGGTGCGGCTGACGCCGACGATCGCCGACACGGCGACACCCGTGCTCGGCAAGCTCGAGTACCTCAACCCGGGCGGCTCGGTGAAGGACCGCATCGCCCTGTCGATGGTGGCGGCGGCCGAGCGCGACGGCCGGCTCGCCCCCGGCGGGACCATCGTCGAGCCCACCAGCGGGAACACCGGTGTCGGCCTCGCCATGGTCGCCGCGCGGCGTGGCTACCGCTGCGTCTTCACCATGCCGGACAAGATCAGCGAGGAGAAGCGGGCCGTCCTGCGGGCCTACGGGTCCGAGGTGATCGTCTGCCCGACGGCCGTCGCGCCGGACGATCCCCGCTCCTACTACTCGGTCGCCCGCCGGGTGTGCAGCGAGACCCCCGGTGCCTGGAGCCCCGACCAGTACTCCAACCCCGACAACCCGGCCGCGCACGAGGCCTCCACCGGCCCGGAGATCTGGCGGGCCACCGGCGGGCGGGTGACGCACTTCGTCGCCGGCATCGGCACCGGCGGGACGATCAGCGGGACGGGCCGCCACCTCAAGGCGGTCAGCGGCGGCACCGTGCAGGTGATCGGCGCCGACCCCGAGGGCTCGGTCTACTCCGGTGGCAGCGGACGTCCCTACCTGGTCGAAGGCGTCGGCGAGGACATCTGGCCGGCGACCTACGACAAGGCCGTGGTCGACCGGGTGGAGGCCGTCAGCGACCGCGACTCGTTCCTGATGACGCGCGAGCTGGCGCGCCGGGCCGGAATCCTCGTCGGCGGCTCCTGCGGCCTGGCGGTCGTCGCCGCGCTGCGGGTCGCCCGCGAGCTCGACGCGGCCGGGACGACCGACGCCTGCGTCGTGGTCCTGCTCCCCGACTCCGGCCGCGGCTACCTGTCGAAGATCTTCAACGACGAGTGGATGTACGACAACGGCTTCCTCGACCCGCCGTCCGACGAGCCGACGGTCGCCTCGGTGCTCGCACACAAGGCCGCGCAGACGTCCGGGCCGCCGAACCTCGTCCACGTGCATCCCGACGAGACCGTCGGGGCGGCCATCTCGTACCTGCGGGAGTACGGGGTCTCGCAGATGCCGGTGGTGCGCCACGAGCCGCCGGTGCGGGCCGCGGAGGTGGCGGGCGCCGTGCTGGAGCGCGAGCTGCTCGACGCCG
Organism: Parafrankia sp. Ea1.12; assembly: GCF_900465275.1. Classification (NCBI taxonomy): domain Bacteria; kingdom Bacillati; phylum Actinomycetota; class Actinomycetes; order Frankiales; family Frankiaceae; genus Parafrankia; species Parafrankia sp. Ea1.12. The sequence goes on from NZ_UBIZ01000266.1 coordinate 7,104, forward strand.
TCTTCGCCGACCGGGGGACGGTGGACGCGCCCGTCGCCGACCACATGTCGCCACCGCTGCCGACGGTCGGCGCCGGCGAGCCCGTCTCGGTGCTGGTGAGCGCGCTCGGCGAGAACCCGGCCGCCCTCGTCCTGGGCGAGGGGAACCCGACGGGGATCCTCACCCGGGCCGACCTGCTGGGGTTCCTCGCCGTCCGGTGAGATCCGGTGAGATCCCGCTCCGCCTCCTGAAGTCGCCGCTTGTTGAAGTCGCCGCCTGTTTGAAGTCCGGGCTCGAGTGCGAGGGTTGTGGCCATGGGTGATCGGAACGCGGGATTCGAGACCGTCGCGGTGCACGCGGGCCAGGAGCCCGACCCTGCCACCGGCGCGGTCGTCGTCCCCATCCATCCCGCGTCGACGTTCGCGCAGGACGGCGTCGGCGGGCTGCGGGCCGGCTTCGAGTACGCCCGCTCGGGCAACCCGACCCGCGCCGCGCTGGAGGCCAGCCTGACCGCGCTCGAGCGCGGGGCCGCGGCGCTCGCGTTCGCCTCCGGGCTGGCCGCCTCGGACGCGCTGCTGCGGGCCGTGTGCCGTCCCGGCAGCCACGTGGTGATCCCCGGCGACGCCTACGGCGGCACGTACCGCCTGTTCGCGCGGGTGCTGGCCGAGTGGGGCGTCGAGCACACGGCGGTCGACCTGAGCGACCCGGCCGCCGCCGTGGCCGCGATCCGGCCGGGGGCGACGGCGCTGGTGTGGTGCGAGACGCCGACCAACCCGATGCTCGCGATCGCCGACATCGCCGCGCTCGCCGCCGTCGCGCACCAGGCGGGCGCGCTGCTCGTCGTCGACAACACCTTCGCCTCGCCCTACCTGTGCCAGCCGCTGACGCTCGGCGCGGACGCGGTCGTCCACTCGACCACGAAGTACCTCGGCGGGCACAGCGACGTGGTGGGCGGGGCGGTGGTGACCGCGTCGGCGGAGCTCGCCGAGCGGGTGCGGTTCGTACAGAACGCTGCCGGGGCCGTGCCGGGGCCGTTCGACGCCTGGCTGGTGCTGCGCGGGATCAGGACCCTCGCGGTGCGGATGGACCGGCACTGCGCGAACGCGCGGGAGATCGCCGCGCTGCTCGCCGGCCACACCGCCGTGTCGGCCGTCCACTACCCGGGGCTGGCGAGCCACCCCGGCCACGACGTCGCCGCCAAGCAGATGCGTGACTTCGGCGGGATGGTCTCGTTCCAGGTCCGGGCCGGCGCGGAGGCCGCCCTCGCGGTGTGCGCCGCCACCCGGCTGTTCACCCTCGCCGAGTCGCTGGGCGGGGTGGAGTCGCTGATCGAGCATCCCGCGCGGATGACGCACGCATCGGTGGCGGGCTCACCGCTCGCCGTCCCCGACGACCTCGTACGGCTCTCCGTCGGCATCGAGGCGGCCGACGACCTGGTCGCCGACCTCGAACAGGCACTCGACTCGGCCTGACGCGCGGTTTCCCGCAAACCGCCGCTTGCCGACCCGACCCGACCGACCCGACGCCAACCCGACCCCGGCCCGGCGGTTACCCACCGGGCCGGGCTCATGAGGTGTGGGCGAAGCCAAGCACATTCCGCCGTCGCACGCGCACGGACATGGCACCACATGACGAAGGTCCCGACATTGGACCGGAGTGACGACATAGAGCTTTGTGCTCGCTACCGTCAGAGTAGCTTCTAGATCGTCTCTTTCCGGAGAATAATCATGAGATTACGTCCGGATCATCCGGGCCTCCACCGCCGTAACCGGACAACGACGCTCAGGAGTGCGGGATGGACGAAGCGGCGGACCGGCGGCTGGTCGTTGCCACCTGTGCGACCACAGCCGCACTCGCGCTGGGCGGTTCGCGTCTCATGATCTCGCCGGAGGACCGTGGCCGCGACACACTCGACCGGATCGAGACGGGCCTGCGGACCATGGCCCATCGCTGGGAGACGATGGCTCCCAGCGAGCTGGTCGAACGCCTCGATCTGATCGCCCGGCACACCGAGACGATGGCGGGTAGCCGCCAGTCGGCCGCGGTGCGCCGGGACTGGCGTCGAACGCACAGCAGAGTGCTCGTGATGTCGGCGGTGGCCCAGGGCGACAACGGCATGTCCGGGCGCGCGGTCGTGTCGGCCCGCACCGCGCTCGTGCTCGCCCGGCACGTCGGTGACGCGCCGACCGCGGCACACGCGGGCGTCGTGCTCGCCGAGCTCGCCGCCTACACGTTCGACAGTGTGGACGACGGTCTCGCGCTCGCGCTCGCGGCACGGGCGACGGCACCCAGCTCCCACACCGCGGTACTCGCGATGACCACCGAGGCCAACATCCGCGCCGGGCGCGGCGAGCCGGCCGACCGGGTGATGGCGGTGCTGCGGGAGGCCGAGGATCTCGCCCGCGAGCTGACCCCGGCGACCCAGGGCTACGCCCTCGACGGCCTGCACCCCGGCTACCTGCCGACGTTCGGCGGCGCCGCACTGATCGGCGCGGGAGCCCTCGACGAGGGACGTCAGCGACTGGCGACGGCGGTCGCCCTGTTCGACCGCTCACGCGCGCCCGGAGCGCTCGCCGCGGTGCGGCTCTACCAGGCGTCCGCCGCGGTGCACGCCGACGCGCTGGACGAGGCGCAGACCCTGGCGACCCGGGCGCTGGCGACCTCCGCGGTACGTCCCACGGCCTGGCTGACGAACGGGATCATGTCGCTCGCCGACCGGGCGCGGCGCCGCGGCGCCGACTGGACAGGGCTGGTCAACCAGGCGCGGGAATGGGCACCGGCGGCGGTGTGAGACCGCCACGGGGCAGTGGCGGCGCGCGGTGTCCGCACGGCGCGCGCGTTCCCGCGCGACGCGGACGTCGGCGCGGATGTGACGGCGCGGACCAACCAGGCGACAGCGGCCGCGACCACAGCGACCGCGATGACGACAACCAGCACAGCAAGCACCGCGGTGAACGGCGAACCGGTCAGGACATCGGCCAGCCAGGATCCCCGCGATCCGGAAGTTCCGGGGACGGAGTGTCCATTCATGCGAATGGGCGGGGGCGTCGGCACCGGCACCGCAGCCGGTGCGGAAGGCGGGCCAGCGGAAATCTGCGACAGCGAACTCAAAGACACGGCCGGGACGGTAGCGGATGCCCGACCAGCAGCTTCAGGTGACTTGATCATGTCCACAAAAGTGCAGTGGCGATCACTCAGCTTATTTTCCGCGCAGCCCCGCCTATTACCTTGATAAGTAATATGTACAACCCGTAACACCATGGTCGCACTAAAGGGCTAGTCCGTGGGCTGACTGTATCGAGTATAAACCGCCGCTGTCAGCACCGGACGCACACCATTCGCTCATCTGCTCAGGTTTCGCACACCCCCCGCGGGGCCGGATCCGCCCGAGCCCGGCGAGCGCAGCCCCACGTCGTGCGCCAACACGATCGCCCCGGCCCGGTCCCGCACCTCGAGCTTGCCGAAGATGCTGCCGACGTGCGCCTTGACCGTCCGCTCGCTGACCCGCAGCTCGATCGCTATCTCCCGGTTACTGGCCCCGCGCGCCATCGCCCGCAGCACCTGCAGCTCCCGCTCGGAGAGGCGCTCGAACCGGCGCCGGACCGCGAGATCGGCCACGGCCCCGGTGCGCAGCGCGCCGAGCAGACGTCCGCTCGCCGACGGGTCGATCCACGAGCCTCCCTCGGCGACCAGCCTGATCGCGCGCACGATGTCCTCGGCTGGCCGGTCCTTGAGGATGAAGCCCGCCGCCCCGGCCGCCATGGCGCCCCAGACGACGTCGTCGTCGCTGAACGTGGTGAGCACCAGGGCCGGCGGGTGCTCCCCCAGCCGGGCCAGGGCGCGCAGGGCGTCCACCCCGTCCATCCGGGCCATGCGGATGTCGAGCAGGATGACGTCCGGGCGGACCGCACGCACCGCCGCGACGACCTCGTCGCCGTCCGAGCGCTCGGCGACGATCTCGATACCCGGCTCCCCGCTCAGGACGAGCGCGATGCCCGCGCGGACGAGCTGCTGGTCGTCGACGAGCAGCACCCGCAGCGCGGGCCCGGCGACGCTCACCGGGGGCCACCCCCGACCGGGCCGACGGCCACCGTGGGGATCGTCGCCGTGACCTCCCAGCCGCCGTCCCGGGGTCCCGCGACGACCGACCCACCGAGCGCGTGGACCCGCTCCGCCATCCCGGCCAGGCCCATCCCGCCGCCCGGCCGCGGACCCCTTGCCGCGGGCAGGACGCCGTCACCCGGACCGGGCCGCGCGTTGCGGACGGTGACCCGGACCGAGTCGGCGAGCATCTCGACGGTGATCCACGTCGCCGTGCCGCCGGCGTGGTGCAGCACGTTGGCCAGCGCCTCCCGGACCGTCCGGAACAGCACCGAGCCCGCGGCCTGGTCGAGCCCGCCGAGCCCGCCGGTCACGGTGAGCTCGACCGCGAGCCCGCTGCGCCGGTAGCCGTCGACCAGCGCGGCCAGGTCGTGCGCGTCCGGCAGCGGCCCGCCCGAATCCCGGTCGGCGCGCAGGGAGCCGCCGGTGGCGGGTGTGTCCCCGCCGCCGAGCAGCCCGACGGCCCGGCGGATTCCCGCCAGGCTGTCCCGTCCGACCTGCTCGGCCCGGGCCAGCGCCTCGTCGGCCAGCGCGGGGTCGCGTCGCATCGTGCGCCGGGCCCCGGTGATGTTGAGCAGCGCGACGGCGAGCGAATGCGCCACCAGGTCGTGGACGTCCTGGGCGATACGCCGGCGCTCGTCCGTCGCCGCGGCAGCGACCAGCCGGTGCTGGGCCCGGGCCAGCTCGGCGGCGAGCACCGTCGTCCGGCGCAGCACCACCCCGGTCGCCGTCGCGTACAGGGCGGCGGCGCCCCAGACGATCGAGCCGGAGGAGAGGTAGCCGTCGTGCGGCGCCGCCGGCCGACGGCTGAAGTCCACGTACGACAGGGCCGAGACGGCCGCAATCATGAACAGGTTCAGCGGGGCGGATGCCGAGCGCAACGCCACCCAGGCCGCGAGGGCCACCGCGACGAGGATGGCGGTCTTCGGCGCGTCCAGCAGGATCAGCGCGGTGACCATCGCCAGGCCCAACGGCCCGGCCACCACGGGCGGCACCCGCAGGCCGCACGCTTCGGCGGCCGGCGGCGCGACCGCGAGCGCGATCAGCAACAGCGGCCACGGCTCCAGGCCCACGAGCACCGCCGAGATCAGCGCGGCGACCGCGGTCAGGCCGTAGACCGCATGGTCGGCGAGGCGCACCATCCCGGCGACCGGGTCGGTGCCGGCCTCGCCGGCCGTCACGCGCCCGGCATCCATGCCCACGAGATCCACCGTACGAGCCGCCGGCGCGCGCCGCCTCGTACCCGCGACGGCCCGCGGCCCGATGTGCCCGCCTGTCCCCGATGGCCTACTCGGTGTCATGCATCCCCTCGACGCGGGTGGCGCACCGCCGGTCAGGCCGGGCGGCCTGACCGCCCGCCTGCTCGGCGGCAGGACGGCGGTGCTCGCGCTGGGCGTTCTCGTCGCGGCCCTCGCAGTGCCCATGACAACCGCGACGACCGCGACGGCCCCACCGCCGCGACCCACGACATCGGCGGCGGACGGCGGCTCCGGGCACGAGAGCGGCCTCGCGCTACATCGGATCGTCCTGTGGGGGGACTCGCTCGCCTGGGAGGCGCGGAACTCGTTCTCCCAGGAAATGCGACAGGCCGGCGCAAATGTCATGACCAGGACTTTTGGTGGGACGGCCCCCTGCGACTGGCTGGGTGACATCACCGCCCAGCTCCGGTCGTGGCGGCCGACGGGCGCCGTGCTGGCCTTCTCGGGGAACACCGTCTCGGCCTGCATGCGCGGCCGGGACGTGCTGACCGCCTACCGGGCCGACGTCGCCGCGGCGGTCGACGCGTTGACCGCCGCCGGGGTGGACGTCCACCTCGTCGACGCGCCCGCCCGGCCGGACCAGCCGGTCAACGCGGACGGACTGACCCCGCTGGCCGGGCTGTGGCGGGAGCTCGCCGCGCACCGGGACGGCGGCGTGGCGCACCGGGACGGCGGCGTGGCGGTCGTGCCCGCCGCGCTCGCAGTGACCGCGGGCGGCCACTGGGCCCGGTACCTGCCCTGCGCCCCCGGCGAGCCCTGCGAGTCCCGGCGGCCGGGACTGCCCGCCGGGCCCGCCGGACCACCCGCGCCGGGCTCGGGAGCGGCTGTCGCGACCGATGCGACGGGCGGGCGCGCCGAGGCCGCTAAGGTGGCCCGCGGCGCGACGGCGACCGCGGGCCCGGGGTGGGTGATGGTCCGGGGGCCGGACGGCGTGCACTTCTGCCCGGTGGACACCGCCCCGATGCAGCCGTGCCCGGTGCGTTCCGCGGGTGCCGAGCGCTACGGCGCGGCGATGGCCGCACCCTTCACCCGGCGGGCGGGCGCATGATCCTCGCGGGGGCGGCGAAGACGGTGGCACCCGCCGGGACGTCGGTCGTGACGATCGAGCCAGGTCCGATCTTCACGTCGTTCCCGATCGTGATCGGCCCGATCAGGTGCGCGCCCGGCGCGATGTCGACTCGGGCGCCGATCTTCGGGACGGCATCGGGCGGGGCGTCCGTCGAGGCGTACCCGATCGTGACGCCGTGCCGGATGATCGTGTCGTCGCCGATCACGCAGTAGCGCGGGATCATGACCGCCTGGTGATGCCCGATCAGGACGCGACGTCCGATGCTGGCGTCGACGGAGATCTCGGTGCCCTGGAGGTTGCGGATGACGATGTTGTTCACGGCCTTGAAGGCGATCGTGCCGAACCTGCCGACCAGCCCGCCGCGCTCGCGGCACCACCGGCCGAACCGGTGGACGGCGAGCGCCTGGTAGCCCGGGTGCAGCCGCGACCCGTAGTGGACGTCCCTGTCCTCGCGCAACTGCGCCCGCAGCGAGAGCGGCGCGCCCCGCGACCCGGCCACGGCGGCCCGCGCCGCCGCGGGCTCCTTCGCGATGGGCTCCCCCGCAACGCGCTCTGGCACGACGGGCTCGGCTGTGCGGGGCTCAGCCGACATCGCTGAGCTCCTCGATACACACGCGCAGCTCACCGACGTTCGCGAACGAACCGAGGCGCTCGTCGGGGATCTGCACCGCGAACTCGTTCTCCACCGCGTAGATCAGGTTGATGTACGCCAGGGAGTCCCAGCCGGGCACGTCCGCCGCCGTGGTGGCGTCCGTGACGACCAGGTCGTCGTCGCTGAAGATCTCCCGGAAGACCTGGGCGAGGCGCTCCTGCACCATCAGCCGGCCACCTCCTCCATCGTCCGCGCGGATGCGCTCGCGACGGCGGCCCCACCCGCGCGAGCGTCGACGACCCGGATGAGCCCGGGCCGGTTCAGGGCGCTCGCGACCGGCAGCACCCAGCGGGTGGCCCCCGCGCCGGTGCCATCGGCGGGAGCCACACCGGGGCCACCGGCCGGGGCTGCGCGGCCGGCGTCGGCGGGAGCCGCGGGGTCCGGCCGGAAGCCCAGCCGCGGGTACAGGTCGGCCACCAGCGCGTTCTTCGCGGTCGGCAGGTAGTGCCCCCGCACGGAGGAACAGCCCAGCCGCCGGGCCTCCGCCACGATCAGCCCGGCGATCTCGTCCTCCAGCGTCCGGCCGATGACCCGGCAGCTCATCAGCCAGGTGTCGACGTCGAGGACGGCCCCGCCGGGCTCGGCGGCGCGCCGGGCGATGACGACCGCGACGAGGCCGTGGTCGGCGAACCGGTCGGCCAGCCGGACGCAGATCACCGCGGTGGACGGGTCCGCGGCCAGCTCGGCGACCTCGGCCTCCCCGCGGCGCCGGGTGGTCAGGTTGAACTGGTTGGTCTTCCCGATGAGCTGGACGACCCGGGGCAGCGTCAGCTCGTCGAGGGGTACGACGGTCGCGACCATCTCCAGTCCGCGGTGGAACTCCTCCAGCGAGGTCGCGGACGCGGCGAGCTCCGCCGCCCGGGCCCGCGCCCGGTACTGCTCCGTGCGGGCGGTGTCCTCGGTGGTCAGGGCGGCCGGTTCGAAGAACGGGTAGTCGGCGACCGCGCGCACGTAGCCGTGCGGGTCCCGCGGCAGGGCGATGACGTCCACCTCGGGCACGAGCTGGCGGACCACCTCGCGCTCGGCCGGGTTGTCGTCGACGAAGACCAGGGAGTCCAGACCGATCCCGAGGGTGCTCGCGATGCGCCGGATCTGGGTCGGCTTGTCCTCCCAGGAGGCGCTGAACATGGCGATGTCGTCCAGCCGCAGCCGCATCGCCGGGTGCCGCTCGAACGCCTCGCGCGCGTCCGCCTCGTTGTTCTTCGAGCAGACGGCGAGGATCACGCCGCGGGCACGGAGCCGGCCGATGTACTCCTGGAACGTGGAGAAAGCCTCGCCGACCGGCCCGTCCCCGAGCGCGATGCCGGCGAGGCCCTCCTCCCCGAGCACCCCGCCCCACAGCGTGTTGTCGAGGTCGAGCACCAGGCATTTACGGCTGGTGCCCAGCTGCGCGCCGAGCACCGCCGCGGTGTGACGGGCCAGCGTGGGCACGTGCGCGAGCGAGACGGCCTGCTTCGCGCGGTGCCAGTAGCGGGGGTCGAACCAGGATCGTTTGCCGACCGTGGCGGCCAGCCGCTCACAGTCGACGAAGGCGACCTGACCGCCCGCCGCCGCGCGGCCGAGCGCCGCGTTGACCGCGGCGAGCATCGACGACCGCGACCCGGGGGTGCGCAGAGCCAGGTGCCCGAGCGCCTCCGTCTCCGGGACGACGAAGGTGTGCTGGATGACCCGGGCCCCCAGCCGGGCGGTGATGATCTCCCACAGCGACGTCCACCGGCCGACCTCGGTGGCGACCGCGCGCTCGGGATCCTCGGCGAAGGCTGGCAGGGCTGCCTCGCCTTCGTGGACCGCGAGGATCACGACGTCCGGCCTGAAGCGGTACAGGCCGCTGCCCGGGTCGAGCACCTCCTGCCGGTACTGGCCGTACCCGCACTCGTACACCTCGACGGCCACACCGGCGCGCGCGGCTGCGAGCGGCAGGAGCGCCGCGAGCTGGGCGGTCGTGTAGCTGCCGAGCAGGGCGACCCGCGCCGAGCGCGCCGCGTGGCCCGCGACGGGCGACGGCACGACCGCCCCTCCCGCAGCGGCGGCCACGGCCGCCCGGGCTGGCACAGCCACTCCGGCCGACGCAGCCGCCCCGGGTGACGTAGCCGCCCCGGGTGACACGACTGACGCGGCCGCCCCGGCCGAGACGCGGCGCAGGACGCCGGCGGCAGCCGTCCAGCAGGTCAGGTCGCCTCCGGCGTCGGTCGTGGCCAGCGCCCAGCGCATGGCGGCGACCGGATCGCCCGCCTTCTCGTAGGCGAGCGCGAGATCACGACAGAGCCCGGCAGGCGGCACCTCGGCCGCGGCTGCGGCGGCCGTCAGCTCGGCGAGCCGGTGCCGGCCCGTCCCCACGGGATCAGCCATTGATCGAACTCCTCCCCCAGGCGCCGCGCTCCGGACGCCCCCGTCCTCGAGATGCACGCACTTCAACCCTACCCTTACGTAAGGGTCTCCGGATATGCGCGGAGCGCCTCCCGGTACGACCGGGAGGCCACTGGTCGACCACGTCGACACGAATCGAACTCTTCTCGCGACTTTAGGTCGCACAGACGAGTCGTCCACAAAGCTTCCACATCACTCTGTCACCTCAGGAGACGACTCGAACGCTCCTGGCGACTTTGGTGTGTTCGCTTCGTGGCCCCCGGGCCGGAACCGGCCAGCCCCAGGGGCCGGAGCCGGTCTCCCGGCAGTTCGCGATCAACGGTGCCGACAAGTGGCACGGGCTAGGCTGGGAGCCGGATAGCAGCCGGATAGCAGCCGGATAGCAGCCGCGCGCCGGCGCTCGACGGGGCCCGCTCGTGACTCTCGACGGGGCGCTCTCGTGGGCGGAGTGCACACAGAAGGGCAACACCATGGCGCAGTGCCGCATCCTGAGCGTCGTCGGCAACCCGAAGCCGAACTCGCGCACGCGGGCCGTCGCCGAGGCGGTCGCGGCCCAGGTCGTGCGCGCCCTTCCGGCCGACACCGAGGCGGTGGCCGAGGTGATCGAGGTCAGCGAGCTCGGGCCGGGGCTCCTCTGCTGGGGTGACCCGGCGGTGAAGGCGGCCGTCACGTCGATGAAGGCGGCGGACGTCCTGGTCGTCGCGACGCCCACGTACAAGGCCACCTACACCGGGCTGCTCAAGCTGCTGCTGGACCAGATCGGCCAGGGCGAGCTCGCCGGGGTGCCGACGATCCCCGTGCTGGTCGCGGCCGCGCCCGAGCACGCGCTGGCGGTCGAGGTGCACCTACGACCGGTACTGGTCGAGATCGGCGCGTCCTGCCCGACCCGCGGGGTGTTCGTCCTCGACTCCGCCCTGGCCGACCTGCCCGCCCAGCTCGACGCGTGGGCCACGGGCAACATCGCGGCCGTCACCGCGCTCGTCGCGGCCCGCCGCACCGCGCCACAACCGCTCGGCTGATCCGGCCGGCCGAGCAACCACCCGCGCAGAACACCAGGATCGACCGAGGTTGGCGGCGACCACGGCCGGCGGGTGTTCCGGTTCCGCGGAACACCATGATCAACTGCGGCCGGTGGTGGCCGCGTCATCGACGGGCGGCGTGCGCAGGAGCACCGGGGACCCCGGAAACGGCCGGAAGCGATACATAATTCCCGCCGACCAGATCCACATGCACGGTGCCGAGCAACCGCGGCGGTTGAGTGACAGCCAGGACTCACCCACCCGCCACGCATCACCGGGCGACGGTCCCTGATGCATAAATTCCGTACCCGTAACGCGCCCCGGCCCCGTGTCCGTGCCGCCCGAGCCTGCCCCGGCACCGTGCCTGCGCCACCCAGGACGGGATGGAACACGGCGAGAGCTGGCCGTTACGCCGAGCTGCTTCCGGCTCTCGGCTACTTCCGACTCGGGACCAGTACCAGGGCGGCGGGAACGCCAGGAGCGCGGCGCGCCCGGCGCGACGGCTGTCAGACGCAGCGACTTGCCAGGCCCGAGAAGATGTCGCCGACCCAGACCTCCGGCAGGCCGTCGGGCGGGCGTGGGCCGACCGGGCCGCATGCCTCGTCCGTGCCAGGCGCTGGATGGCCGTGTGCCGGCACCGACCCCGGCGGCGTCGTCGGGGGCTGCTGACCAGCGCCGGAGCCCGGCCCCTGGCCGGACGGGATCCGGTTGTCGGCACCGGGAACGTCCGGGTCAGGCTGCGGCCCGGGCATGGCCGGCGGCGCCGGAGAGGCCGGCTGGACAGGAGAGGCCGGCGGGGCCGGCGCGGTCACCGGGCCGGTCGGCGACGGCGCGGTGCTCGGCGAGGCGGTCGGGGTCGGCCCGGCGCCCGGCCCGGCGGTCGGCGTCGCACCGCCCGGCGGGCCGGTCGGGCTCGCGGACGCCTGGCCGCCGCCCGGTTGCGCCCACGGATCGCCGCCGCCATCACCGACGCCGGGGCCGGGGCCGGCCGAGGTCCTGTCCGGCCACGGAGAGGCACCGCCGAGACCGGCCCTGTAGCCGTCTCCGGGAGCGGGCATGGCGGGAGCGGGAAACTGCCGGGGGGCCGCCCGCGGCAGGCCGGTCGCGGAGTCGCCGCGCTGCAGACCCGCCGGTATCTGTCCGCTCTGGTGGTCATCGCCGTCCGACTGCCGCGCGATGATCGTCGCGTCCCGGTCGCCGCCGGACGGAGCCATCGCGCCGAAGGCGGCCACAGCGGCTGTGAAGCCGACCGCCGTTACCAGGCCGGCCCCGGGCCGACTTTCGATCATTGCCCAGGCCACCCGCCCGCGCAGCAGGCCGGTGATGCCGACCAGGAGGACGGCCATGGCGACGGTGGCGACCGATCCGGCGAGAAGCACGATCACGGCCGCCTCCGCGGCGCCGCGGTTGCCCGCATCCGTCCCCCAGCCTCGCCGGTGCAGTGTCCGCGGGAACCTATCTCACCCAGAGTAAGAACTTCGACACTTTGAGGAGCGTGTCGGTGTGGGACGAACCCGACTCACCCTGGAATAGCCGGCTCACCGGGAATGGCGGTGACTCACCTGGAATGGCTCTGCCGCGGCGGTCGGGCCGCGGGCCGTGCCGCCGGCCCGGCCTTGGACGCCGCCGAGGCGACCCTCGGGTGCGCCTGCGAGCTCTGGACCCGCCGGTCACCGCCCCGTTGGTCACCGCTCCGCGGGTGGGCCGCCGCGTCGTGCGGGCGCGACTGGGTGCCTCGCGCCCGGCGGTCGGTGCTCGGCGGGCACACCGGCGGCCGGGCGGCGGTGGTGGCCCGCGGCGCGACCCGCCCGGCCGCGGGCCGGCCCGCGGTGTGCCGACCCGGCGCGGGGCGCGTCGACGAGGGCTTCGAGGAGGCCGTCGAGAGGGCCGGCGCGGCGGGCGTGCTCAGCCGCCCCTGCGAACCCGCCGGAGCGGATACGTGTGTGCCGCCTGCCGGCGCCGCGCCGGCACCGCCGGTACGGGCGGGACCGATCGCTCCGACGGGCACCGCGGTCGCGGCGCCATGCGGCCGGGACGGCGCCGCCGGACCCGACCGCGCCGGACCCGGAGCGGTCGGCGCCGCGGGCGAGTACCTGGGCCGGGTCGTCCCGGACGCCGGACCCGACACCGGACCGGTCTGGGGCCGCGCGGTGTGGACCGGCCCAGACCGCGTCGGCGTCGACGCGGTCTGGGCCGGAGCCGTCCGAGGCGGCGCGGTCTGGGCCGGGACGGCCGTCTCGTACGGGCTGGAGGGCCGGTACGGCCTGGTCGGGCTCGGCGACGGCCGCACCGTCATCGTCGGCCCCGCCGTCGGCCGGCCGGTTGTCGACCTGCCGGTGGTCGGCTTCGGTGTCGGCCTGGAGGTCGGCTTCGCCGTCGGCTGGGCCGTGGACCGCGGCCCGGCGGGCGCGTGACCGGTGCCGGTGCTGGCGGGCGGCGTCCGGCGGGGACCGGCGGGCGTGGTCGGACTGGGACTCGGCGTGCGGCTGGTGCTGGGCGACGGCGACCGGCTCGGCCCGCCGCTCCCCGTCGCCGGCACGCCCGGGCGGCCCGGCACGGTGGTGGGCTGATCCCACCCCGTCGGCCAGGACGGCCCGGACGACCCGCCCCGGGTCGGCACCGGCGGCACGGACGTGGTGCGCGGCCCGCCGGAGCCGGATGCGCCACCGGCGCCGCCCCGCGTGGCCGGCACGGGCCAGCCGGAACCGGAGCCCGACCCGGCGCCGGTGGCCGTGGCCGTCTCGGCGTCCGGATCGGGGCCGGCCGCGACCGGGCGCGAGCCGGCCGTGGCCGGTGACGGCGCGGGGTCGGGCTCCTTGACGACGAGGCCGGAGGCCTCGGGCACGTCCGGGCTGGCCGGCGGTGCGGTCGCGGCCGAGTCGGCCGGGCCGGAGAGGCGCACCGCGACCGCGCTCAGCGCGAGAACCACGGTGACGCCGGCCGCGGTGACGATTCCGGCCCGACGGCGGTCATAGATCCAGGCCCATTCGGCCACTCCTCGGACGAGCCCGAAGATGCCTGCGACGACCACCAGGGACGCCACAGCGAGAAAGAAGACGATCATCACACCCCCGGAGGCAGGCGACGCGGGCCCAGCCCAGGAGGTGGCCCGTCACCTTCCGTTACGCGAACACTACATTGCGTTTCCAGTAGCGCGAGTCTCGGACCGCTACAAACTGTCCAGAGTCAGGATAGAACGGGACGTACCGCCCAGAGTCATATCCGACGTTTGTCACACCCTCCAGGCACACTCTCCGCACACGTCTGATCGCTTACGCACGGCCACGCGATCAGGCTCCCGGCCCGGACGGCCGGCCTGGCCGGCCCCGGTCGCGGCCTCGGCCGCCCGCGTCAAGCCGGGAGGCAGGCCCGCGACCTCGTATGTCAGGCGATGCCAGCCGACGTCAGCCGACGTCAGGCGGTGGCGGGCGGGATCCGGCGCAGGATGCCCTCGAGGTCGAGCCCGGGTGGGAGGGTCCCGAAGGCCAGGCCCGCGTCCCCGCCCAACCGGGCCGCGCAGAACGCGTCGGACACCGCGGCGGGCGCGTGCCGCACCAGCAGCGAGCCCTGCAGCACGAGCGCCATCCGCTCGACGAGCCGGCGCGCGACCAGCTCGATCACCGGCGCCCCGCCAGCCCCACCCGCGCCCGCCGCCCTACTCGTGCCGGCCGCGCCGCCGGTGCCGGTGAGCAGGTCGTCCAGCTCAGCTCGGAGCCGACGCCACGCCGTGTCGAGCCGGCGGTCGCCACCGGCGGCCGCGTCGACCTCGGCGCCGTAGGCGGCCAGGCTCGCGGGCTCGCGGCCCAGGGCCCGCACGACGTCCAGCGCGTTGACGTTGCCGGAGCCCTCCCAGATGCCGTTGAGCGGGGCCTCGCGATAGAGCCGCGGCAGGCCCGACTCCTCCACGTACCCGTTGCCGCCGAGGCATTCGAGCGCCTCGGCGACCATGGCCGGCTGGCGCTTGCACACCCAGTACTTGGCGAGGCCGGTCGCGAGACGACGGAAGGCACGCTCGCCCTCGTCGCCGTGCTCGGCGCGGTCCACCGCGCCGGCCACGCGCATCACGAGCGCGACCGCCGCCTCCGACTCCACCGCGAGATCGGCCAGCACGTTGCGCATCAGCGGCTTGTCTATGAGCAGCGAGCCGAACGCCGAGCGGTGGCGGGTGTGATGCGTCGCCGCGACGAGCGCCGCGCGCATCCCGGAGGCCGCGCCGACAGCGGAGTCCAGCCTGGTGAGCGCGACCATCTCAATGATGGCGCGCACCCCGCGGCCCTCCGTTCCGACCAGGTGGCCCAGCGTCCGGTCGAACTCCGGCTCGGCGCTGGCGTTGCTGCGGTTGCCGAGCTTGTCCTTGAGCCGCTGGATGAGGAAGGGGTTGCGACCGCCGTCCGGCAGCACCCGCGGGACGAGCAGGCACGACAGGCCGCCCGGCGCCTGCGCCAGCACCAGGAACACGTCGTTCATCGGGGCACTGGTGAACCACTTGTGCCCGCGCAGCAGGTACGAGCCGTCCCCGGCCGGGACGGCGGTGGTCTCGTTGGCGCGGACGTCCGAGCCGCCCTGCTTCTCGGTCATCCCCATGCCGGCGAGCAGGCCGCGCTTGGACAGCGGCGGGCGCAGGCCCGGGTCGTAGACGGTGCTGGTCAGGCCGGGCAGATAGGCCGCGGCCAGGTCGGGGGCGGCCCGCAGCGCCGGTGTGACGGCGTAGGTCATCGACACCGGGCACAGATGGCCCTGCTCGACCTGCCCCCAGACGAGGAACCCGGCCGCGCGGGCCACGTGCGCGCCCGGCCGGTCGGCGGCCCACGGCGCTCCCGCCAGCCCGGCGCCCACGGCCACGCGGAGCAGCTCGTGCCAGGCCGGATGGAAGTCGACCTCGTCGACGCGGTTCCCGTACCGGTCGTGCGTGCGCAGGACGGGCGGGCACCGGTTGGCCTCGTCGCCCCATCGCTGCGCCTCGGCCGTGCCGGCGAGCCGGCCGAGACGGTGCAGGTCGTCCGCGTGACCGGCGGCGCCCTCGCGGGCCAGCGCCTCCAGCAGTGCGGGATCCTCGGCGACGTCGTGGCCGACCAGCGGCGGTGGTTGGTTGGTGACGCGATGCGTCGGGCCACCGCCGTCCGCCGTCATCCGGTGCCACCGGGCGGACGGCCCGCCGGCGCCGGGACCTGCCCGGCCACGGCGACCTGCCCGGCCACGGGGACAGGACCGGCCGAGAAGGACGGCCAGCCGCGTTCCACCGGGCACGCGCCGACACACCGCAACGCCATCGCCACCACCTCCCGGACCACCCGCTCGGCCTCGCGGCCGCCGCGGGGAAGCTCCTCGGTCATCGAGACCGGGCCGACGAGCACCTCGCCGATCGCGCCGGTGAGCGCCGCCGCCGCGACCATCGGGTCCTGTGCCGGCAGCGACCCCGCCTCGACGCCCTCGCGGACCAGAGCCGCGAACACGTCCCGGTACCGGCGGCGGAAGTCCAGGCGCTCGGCCTCCACCGCCGGGTCCGACGGTGCCACGAGCAGCGCGTAGGCGAGGCCGCGACGCGCCAGCGCCCGCCGGGTGAACAGAGCGACCGCCTGGACGAGTCGGTCGACGGGATCGCCCCCGGCCGCAGGCGCCTCGGCGGCACCCGGGGCCGTGGCATCAGGCACAGCGGCGGTCGACACAGCGGCCAGGGCGGAGATCAGGGTTGCCTCGCGGTCGGCCGCCCGCCGGAAGACCTCGACTACCAGCGCCGACTTGGACGGGAAGTGCTGGTAGACCGAGCCGACCGACATGTCCGCGGCGGCGGCGACCGCGGTGACCGACGCGCCGGCCCACCCGGCGTCCGCCACCAGGTCGGTGGCCGCGACGATCAGTCGCTCACGTGCGGCGGCCAACCGATCGTCGACTGCGGTGGTGCGACGGTAGGGCACAGAAGGAGTGAATCACCGTTCGCGCCTTCAGGCCACGGCGCGGCGCCGATTCGGCCCCTACGGACCAACCCGATCAGGCCGGTCACGCCGATCTCCTGGTCAGGCCGATCAGGCCGATCAGGCCGAGGCGGCCCGGCGGGCGACCGCCCCGCGACCGGACGACGCGGGAAACATCAACCGACGGCACGCAAACAGAAAAAGTGCCCGGGAAAATCCCAGCCGGCATTGATGCCGGTAGAAGCCACGGACTTCCGGCGGCACGCCGGCACACCAGCGCATGCTGACTGGCAAACCGAACGCCGACCGGATACGCACAGATGTCACCGGCGCCCGCCTGCCGGCATCTCACACCCAATGCCGCCACGCGCGGGCACCATCGCCGCCGCGCCACCGCCACGGCCGCCGATATGCGGCCGCGGGATGCGTGCGCTCGTGATATACGACTTCGTGATATACGCGGTGGACGGACGGCGACTTTCCGACCCATCGTTTCTACCACAGGGCCGCTTAGCGGTGCCGGCGGCAATGCCCCGCCCCACCGCTTCACCGCCGTTTAGCCGGGCGAGCTTCCGGCCCACCGGTTGCGCAGGGTCACCCCGGCCCCCGTCGCCGGCGGGCCCGCCGGCGCCCCGCGACGACGCCACGAACAGCGCATTGCACGTCCTCCACAGGAGCCTGCCCGTGGTGACGGTGACTCCAGGAGCCCGGTACACGGAGACACAATGGTCACTGTGAGTATCACAAACAGACGCTCGGACGAATGTCAACGAGGTCGCTGTGGCCGCAGTGCCTCCGCACGGTCGCACCGGGCATCACGGCGCTACCGCGGCGCCCGCGCCGCCGCGACCGCGGGGTGATGGCGCGGGCGCAAGCAGGCGGCACCGACTCGGCCCGCACGGCGCCCCGCCCCGCCCCGGCCCGGCCCGGCGCCGGATTCGCGGCGTTCACCGGCCCGGCCGCCACCGGTATCCGGTGTATCGCCCGCGGCCGGCCATCCCCGTACCGGGCCGCCGGCCCGATTTGCCGAACCGGCCTCGAAGTGGCCGGTAACACAGCTTCCGTCGATTGACCCACCGGCCCGGCCGCGGGCGAAAGACACCCCGACACGCGCGCGACGGCGCGTCCGATTCCCACTTGGAGCAATTCGGCCGGCCGGGCCCGGCGGTGTAAGAACCACACAGGTACCCGTCGGGTGAAACAGTCCGCGGCGCAACTCGTATGCTCTTCCCCTGCCGGGATTCGACGGATCAAAACCGAATACCGTCACCAAACACGGTCCCGGCGGGGTGCCGTCGCATCGGCAGCGGCGGGGGAATGGAAACTAGCGGATGACCATGGGCGACCGGCGACACCGGATGACGCCCGGCGACCGCGCTCGGCGGCGGGTCGAGCGGCGGCGGGTCAGGCGTGAGCGCCGTTGGGTCAGGTGGTCGTTCGGCCGCGGTCGGCTGGCCGGGTGGCCGCTGGTCAGCGGACTGATCGCGATTCTCGCGCTGAGCGGGGTCGCGCTGGCCGGTGGCAGCCGCTGGCTGGCCGACATCGAACGGGACCGGCTGGCGAACCGGGTGAGTCTGATCAGCAACCTGGCCACCTGGGAGTCGACGGCCGACGACCCGGCGGGCCTGCGGGCCGTCGTCGAGCGCACCGCGTTCGACCCCAACGACAAGGCCCGCAATCACCAGCTCGCCGCCCAGTTCCAGATCACTCCGGCGGGCGACACCACGCTGCTGGTCGCGCTGCTCGACCGCGCCGGGACGCTCCTGTCGGTCCGGCCGGCTCAGGGCGCGGTGAGTCCGGAGGATCTCGGACCGGCCTGGTCGACGGCGTGGAGCGGCGGCAGCGCCGTCTCGCCGGTCTTCCCGTTCAACGGGCACGCGGCGCGGGCCACCGTCATCCCGGTCGGTGGCCCGCGGCCCTGGGCGGTCCTGGTCAGCGTGTCCACCGAGGAGTCGAAGCGGCAGCTCGGCACCGGCATGGGCACGCTCCTCCGGCTACGCGGGCAGGGCGCCGTCTCCACCATCGACGCGCGTGGCATCGCTGTGGTCTCAACCGACCTCTCGCTGCCCGGGACCCGCGTGCTCGACCCCGCCGAGCTCAGCGCGGCCTGGCGCTCGACCAACCGCACCCGGGTCTGGACGACCGGCGGCGAAGACGGCTACACCCACGTCGCCGCCGCCCAGCCGGCGACCGGGTACACGACCTACCTGGTCCAGCCGACCGCGCAGCTCTACGCGGAACTACGGGAGCAGCGATCGCACCGCAACATCACCCTGCTGGTGGTGACGATGGCCGCGGTGCTCTCGATCGCGGTCGTCGGGCTGCACGAGGAGACCCGCGCCCGGCGCCGGCACGGGAAGCTGAGCTCGCTGCTGGCCGCCACCCGCGACATCGTCATGACCGTCTCGGCCGCCGGCCGGCTCGAGTACGTCAGCCCCGCCGCGGCGACCCGGCTCGGCCACGATCCCGCGGCGCTGCGCGGGCGGCCGCTGTCCGATCTGATGCGCGGTGGCGACGCGGAACGGGTCGCCGCGCTGCTCGACGAGCCGCTGCCGGCAACCGTGATGAACGTCCGGCTGCTGTCCGCCGCCGGGCACGAGCACTGGTTCGACGTGTCGGCCCGGCGCCTCGCCGACGAGACGGGCTCGCCACGGGCGATCCTGACCTTCCACTCGATCGAGCGGCGCAAGTCCCTGCTCGACCAGCTCGGGTTCCAGGCCGGGCACGACCTGCTCACCGGGCTGGCGAACCGGGCGACCTTCGACGAACGGCTCGCCGGCGCCCTCGGCCACCAGCCGGCCGGCGGCGCGCTCGCCCTGCTGTACATCGACCTGGACCACTTCAAACCGATCAACGACACCTACGGGCACGCGGCCGGCGACCGGGTGCTGACCGTCGTGGCGAGCCGCCTCACCGGCACGGTCGGCGCCGGGATCGCGGCCGGGCCCGGTACTCGATCGGCGTGGTGGCGGAGGCGGAGCCCGACCCGTCCGAGGCGGTCGCGCCCACTCCCCCGATGACACCGGCGGCGCCCCAGGCGCCCGGGACGCCGGCCACGGGGAGCCCGTCCGTCTCGCCCCCGCCCGCCGCGCGCCCGTCCTCGCGGCGTCTGTCAGTCGCGCACCCGTCCGCCCGACGACTGTCGGTCCGACGACTGTCGGTCCGGCGGCTGTCAGTCCGGCGGCCGTCGCCGCGGCGGCCGTCCGTCCGGCGCCGAGGGGGTACTCGCCCGCCCGCTCCGCTGCGGCACCGGCTCGCGGCGGCGATCCCGTCAGCGACCGTCGTCGTGGTGCTGCTGGGGACCGTGACCGCCGGGCTCGCGATGGAGACCACGGCGCGTGACAGGGCTCAGAAGCAGCGGATCGACGCCGGCGTCGAGCTCGTCACCCACGTCGCCGAGTACGCCCATGCCCTGAGCGACCCCGGGCGCCTCACCGGGGTCGTCTCGGAGATGCCCTGGCCGCTCGGGAACCCCGCCGCGCTGACCGAGGTGTTGCGGGTCATGGGGACCTCGGCCGTTGCCGGCCCGGGCTCGCTGCTGGCCGTCGTCGCTCCCGATGGCCGGCCGATGGCGACCGAGCCGCCCGGTACGCCCGTGCCGATACCCGTCGGCGACGATCTCTGGTTCGACGCCAGCCGCAAAGGGGCGCTCACCCCGATGATCCTCGTCAACGGCCGCTCCCGGATCTGCTCCATCGTGCCGATCCTGCGCGGCGGGTCCGCGGCGGCGCAGCTACTGCTGTGCCCGACGAACGTGCTGCCCGCCGCCCGGACGCTGCGCTCCATGAACGGCCTGTCCGGGGATCTCGGCCGAGGCGGCATCTCCGTGCTCGACGTGCGCGGCCGGGCGGTGCTGTCCTGGGACGAGGCGCTGGTCGGCAGGACGCTGGTCGAACCGGCCGACCTCGAGCAGGTCCGCGACGGCACACCCGGCCTGGTGCGCTCGGCGAGCCGGCCGGACACGATCGCCGTCGCCACGGCGATCCCGGGCGGCGGATACGTCCTGCTGGACCAGACCGCCGACCTGTTCCAGCTGAGCCTGCTGGAGTACCGCTCGATCGGCGACGGGCTGCTCTTCGGGATCATCGGCGTCACCGTCATCGGGCTGGCCGTGGCCAACCGGCGCCGGGAGCGCGCGGTGCGCCAGGACTTCGAGCAGCTCGACATGCTGCTGCACGGCGCGCACGACATCGTCATCCTCCTCGACCGGAGCGGCCGGCTGGATTTCGTCAGTTCCGCGGCGGAACCGCTGCTCGGCCGGGACAGCCAGGAGATGCTCGGCCACGACCTGCTGCGATACGTGCACCCGGAGGACCGGGCGGCGGTCCGCGAGTTCCTCGCCGGCCCGGCCGGCGAGGCGGCGGACGGCCGGGCGCTGCAGGACATCCGGCTCGAGGCACGCGACGGCAGCCACCGCTGGTTCGACATCGAGGCGACGGCCTGCGCCCCGCGGCCGCCGGCCGCCCGCGCCCGGGGCCCGGTGCTGACCTGCCGGGAGATCGGGGAACGGCGCGGCCTCACCGAGCAGCTGCGCCGGCGGGCCCGGCACGACCCGCTCACCGGGCTGCCCAACCGGGCCGCGCTGGCCGAGCACCTCGACGCGGTCGCGCGGCGCAGGACAGCGTACGCGGTCCTGCTCGTCGACCTGGACTATTTCAAGCCGGTCAACGACAGCTTCGGCCACGAGGTGGGCGATCATGTGCTGCGGGTGACCGCCACGCGCATCCGCCGGGTCCTGACCGGCGGCGGCGCCGGTAGCGGTAGCGGTAGCGGTAGCGGAGACGGTGCCGGCGGCGGCACTGGCAGCGCCAGCGGCGACACTGACGGCGGGGTCGACGCCAGCGGCGACAACAGCCCGCGCCAGCCTGATACGGCGCCCGTTCCCGGCGGTGCCGCGGGCGCCGGGGAGCGGCCCCGTTTCCGCCGCCGCCCGTCGTCCTGGTTCGGCGGCGGCCTGGGTGGATCATGGAACCTGCCGGAGCAGGGTGAGGTCTTCCGGGTGGGCGGCGACGAGTTCGTCGCGGTGCTGGCCGGCCCCGCCACCGCGCTCGCGGGCGGGCTGGACGTCGAGGCCGTGGCCCGGCAGACCGCCGACCAGATCACCGCGATCGTCCGGGAGCCGATTCACGCGGGCGGGCGGCTGGTGACGGTGGGCGCCACGGTGGGCGTCGCGCTGTCGCGGGGGGCGGCCGCTCCGGAGGCCGTCCTGCGCCTCGCGGACGCGGCGATGTATCAGGCGAAGCGGTCCAGGCCTGACGGCCGCCCTCCGGGCGAGCCGCTGCGCACCTCCCCGCCCGCCAGGCCGCTGCGCGCCCCCGGCACCGAGCCAGCCCCCGTCACCGAGGCCGCAACGCCAGCGGACACCGAGGCCGAGCACGCGTTGTGACGAAAACCCGGAACATCGGAAATGCAACTTCGCCGGTTGCGCCGTCCGGTGTCAGGGTCGTGCCGTATGGTGGCGCCGTTCGGGCTGACAGGCGGCGAGATGGCCCCGGTTCGGGGCGACCGAGGTGGCGTGTGCGGAACCCATGCGGAGGCGAGATGCGCACCCACGGCCGGCCACGAGCGCTCGTCGTCGACGACCAGGAGATGATCCGGCTGCTGGCGGCCCGGGTGCTGTGTGACGGCGGCTGGTCCGTCGAGACGGCGGGCGGCGTCGCCGAGGCGCTCGCCCTGCGGCCGCTCGGCTTCGACGCGCTGGTCATCGACACGCGGCTCGGCGCCGAGCGGGGCACCGAGCTGCTCGCCGCCCTGCGGCTCGACGATCCGCTGGTGCCGCGCCGGTGCCTCATCCTCAGCGGCGCGTCCACCGACCCGGCGCCGGACGACGTCGCCGTGCTGCTCAAGCCGTTCCGGGCGGACGACCTGCTCGACGCGGTGAACAGGCTCTCGGGCCGGCCCACGGTCGACGATGACCCGCCGGGCGGTGGGCGCCAGCGGCGGACCGGATGACCCAGTCCGGGACGGCCGGCGACGCACGTGTCGCCGACCGTCTGATGTTCCTCATGATCGCGCTCCAGGAGCGCGCGAACCGGGCCCTCGTCGAGGAGCTGCACGACGGGCCGATGCAGGAGCTCACCGGCATCCTGCTGTCGCTGGCGAGCCTGCGCCGGAGCCTGCCGGCCGAGGCCGCCGCGCAGATCACCCAGATCGAGACCCGCCTGCGCGACGCCGCCGCCGCGCTGCACCGGCCCCAGCCGCCGTTCCGCCCCGGCAACGGCCCCCGGCAGATGCTCGAGCTCGGCCTGACCCAGCGGGTGGAGGGGGTCCTCGTCGACCGGCTCTACACCAGCCTGGACATCGACGTCGCCCCGCCCGCGCTCGCGGAGGTCGCTGTCGTGCTGGCGACCGTCCAGCTCCTGCTGCAGGAGAGCGACCCGCTGGAGCGCCCGGCGCGTGCGCTGGTGGCGGTGCGGAGCAGTGCCGAGCATGTCGAGCTGGCCCTGCGGGTCGCCTACGCCGACGGCTTCCGCCCCGACGCCGCGACGGCGGGCCGGCTGGAGCGGCTGCGGCAGGTCGCGGACGTCCTCGGCGCCCGGCTGAGCCCGGACGCGGTCACCAGCGCGTGGTCCGCGGCGGTGCGGCTGCCGCGGGCGCCGTCCCAGGCGGGCGGGTAGGCACCGTCAGTTGTCGCGGGGCCAGGGCGGCGCACCGAGCGGGGGGAAGGGACCGCCGGGGGCATCCAGCGCCTCCCGCACCTTCGACAGCAGCACCCGCTCGGAGAACGGCTTGGTCAGCAGGGCAAGCCCCGGGGCGAGCGTCCCGTTCTGGGCGAGCACGGGCTGGGCGTACCCGGACATGTAGAGGACGCGCAGGTCCCGCCGCTGCTGGCGGATCCGCTCGGCGACCTCGCTGCCGAGCAGCTGCGGCATGACCACGTCGGTCAGCAGCAGGTGGATCTCCTCCCGCGTCGTCGACGCCAGCGAGATCGCCTCGGGCCCGCTCGCCGCGATGATCACCTGGTAGCCGTTGCGGGCAAGGATGCGACGGGTGAGCTCGCGCATGGCCGGCTCGTCCTCGACCACCATGATCGTCTCGCCGCCGAACAGCTCACCGTCGGCGAGCTGCTCCTCGGCCGCCGGGACGGCGCCGTCGACGGCCGGCAGCAGCGCGCTGACGGTGGTGCCGACGTTGACCGTCGACAGGATCTCCACGTGCCCGCCCGCCTGGGTGACGATCCCGTAGACGGTGGCCAGGCCGAGCCCGGAGCCCTCGCCCTTCGTCTTGGTCGTGAAGAACGGCTCGAACGCGCGCGCGGCGACCTCCGGCGACATGCCCGTCCCGCTGTCGCTGACCCGCAGGTGCACGAAGCGCCCGCCGCGCAGCCCCGGGCGGGCGGCCGCCGTCTCGTCGTCGATGCTCACGTTCGAGGTGTCGATGGTGAGCGTGCCGCCACCGGGCATCGCGTCCCGCGCGTTGACGGCGAGGTTCACCAGCACCTGCTCGATCTGGCCCACGTCGGCCAGCACCGTCCACAGGCCCGGGTGGGCGGAGGTGTGCAGCTCCACATGCTCGCCGAGGGTGCGCCGCAGCAACTGCTCCATGTCGTGGACGACCCCGTTGAGGTCCAGCGGGCGCGGCTGGACCACCTCGCGCCGACCGAAGGCGAGCAGCTGATGGGTGAGCTGGGCGGCCCGGTCGGCCGCCCGCTGGACCTGCTCGATGTCGCGGCGGGCGGACTCCCACCGGCCGCCCTGGTCCCTGGCGGCGGTTCCGACGACCTCACCGACGAAGGCCGTGTAGTTGATGATCACTGCGAGCAGATTGTTGAAGTCGTGTGCCACGCCGCCGGCGAGTTGGCCGAGGCTCTCCAGCCGCTGCGACTGGTGCAGCTGTACCTCGAGCCGTTCCCGCTCCGCCTGGGCCCGCAGCCGCTCGCGCTCCGCCTGCGCCTCCAGCCGGTCGGTGACGTCCCGGATCGCGGCCGAGACGAGCAGCCCGTCCTCGGTCTCCAGCGCGGACAGGGAGATCTCGGCGGGGAACTCCGTGCCGTCCCGGCGGCGCGCGGCGAGCTGCATCCCCGCGCCCATCGGCCGCGGCCGCGGATCGTCGAAGTAGCGGGTGCGGTGCCGCGGGTGCAGGTGCCGCACCGACTCGGGGACGAGGATCTCCATCGGTTGCCCGACGAGCTCGTCCCGGTCGTACCCGAAGAGCCGCTCGGCCTGCGCGTTCACCAGCGCGATCCGCCCGTCCGGGCGCACGCCGACGATCGCGTCCGGCGCCGCCTCCAGCAGGCCGCGGAACATGGCCTCGGCCCGCTTGCGGCTCGTCACGTCCCGGATCGCGGCCGTGACGAAGATGCCCTCGGCGGTCTGGACGGCCGACAGCGAGATCTCGGCGGGGAACTCCGTGCCGTCCCGGCGGCGCGCGGCGAGCTCCACGCCCGCGCCCATCGGCCGCGGCCGCGGGTCGGAGAGGTACGCGCCGCGGCGGGCCGGGTGCGCCCCGCGCAACGCCTCCGGGACGAGGATCTCCATCGGTTGCCCGACGAGCTCGTCCCGGTCGTACCCGAAGAGCCGCTCGGCCTGCGCGTTCACCAGCGCGATCCGCCCGTCCGGGCGCACGCCGACGATCGCGTCCGGCGCGGCGTCCAGCAGACTGCCGGGCGGCACGTCGGCATAGCCCGCCAACGACTACCCCCAGATCGTGAACGACGTGTCACGCAATGACACATGGTAGCCCGGAGGGCGCGGGACGTTCGACCGCAAACGGGTATCAGTCGGACCGCGCCACGATCATGTCAGCAGGTGCCGAGGTCAGCGTGCCCAGGTGCCCGGGAACCGGTGGCACGGTCAGGATCTGAGATCCCGACGGAGAGCCCGGCCAGCCCCGCCCCGACGATCACGACGTCGACGGTCTCCACACTACCTCCGAAGATCCGGGTGGCCGCGGGACTCCCACGGCCGTGTCACGCTACGTCACGGCCGACACGGGATCGGTGTGCGCAGTCGGCCTGTCCCCCGGGGCATTCCCGGTTCCGGGACTCTCGAGCCCGTGCTGGGACGGCACCGCCGGCTCCGCGGGTACCGCCGGCTCCGCGGGCGCTGATGACTGCGTGGGCACGACCGGCTCCGCGGGCACGACCGCCGGAGGCACCACCGAGACACCCGGGGACACAGCCGAGACCTCCGCGGACCCCGCGGATGCGGCCGGCCGCGGGGCCACGGACGGCCGGAACCCGAGGCTCACCAGGGCGGGCTGCTCCGGCACCGGGCGACGGCGGCCGACGAGCAGCACCGCGCCCGCGACCAGGGCGCCGCCCACGATGCCGTCCAGCCAGAAGTGGTTGGCGGTCAGCACGACCACGGCGACGGTCGCCAGCGGCTGGATCACCGCGAGCCAGCGCATCCGGTGGCGCAGGATGGTGACCACCGCCCACGCCTCGAGGATCGCCCACCCCACGTGCAGACTGGGCATCGCGGCGTACTGGTTGGCGACCCCGCCGCTGCCCTTCCCGTACGGTGACGGCCCGAAGAGCATGCCGGTGTCGACCAGGCCGACCGACGAGTCGACCCGTGGCAGGAAACGCGGCGGCGCGAGCGGGTAGAGCAGGTGGATCCCCAGGCCGGCGCCCGTCGCCAGGATGATCACGTTGCGGACTCGGCGCCAGTGGTCGCGGTGCCGGGCGAACACCCACACCAGCAGCAGGATGGCCGCCGGGAAGTGGACGCCGACGTAGTACCAGTTCGCCCCGTGCGGCAGCCACTGGTGCGCCAGCGCGACGCCCTGCAGCGAGGCCTCGTCGGGCAGGCGCAGGAACCGCTCCAGCCGCCAGACGTCAACAGCGTGCCCGAGTGCGTCGGGCTCGCGGCCGGTAGCCAGGTGCCGGCTCAGGCTGTAGCCGACGTAGAGCAGCCCGAGCAGGATGACCTGGCCCACCGTGTAGGCGAGCAGGCCGAGCCGCACTCCCGCCCACCGCGGGCGCACCCGCTCGAAGGCGTGCGAGGGCCACGACCCGACGCGGGCGAGCCGGGCCACGGCCCCCGCCCCGGCGGGCGGCGCGTCACCCAGGCCGTGCGCCGCGCCGGCGGGCGGCGCGGCGGCGCGGCGCGCGGACGCGGCGGCTGGTGGTGGCGCGAAGGGAATCAGCCCAGGCAACGCCACCGGTACGGCCGCGGGTCGCTGCCGTGGCAGCGCGGCCGAAGGAGCCCCGACCATGTTTCCCTCCTCGTCGACGCGTTCCGGACCCGCCACAAGGACGGGCCCACCGCACCGGACGTGACACCCGGCAGCCGCCCCCGTGGACCAACACTCGGCAAACCAACGCCACACGGCAACCGATTTCGCTCGGCGACCGTTACCGCCGGACGACCGATGACGCTGGGCACCACGGACACGACGCCCTGAGTGTCGCCGACAGGTCCGACAATTCCCGGGCGCCGCCGTCCCCGGCTGTGCGCGGCCTCGACGGGCGTGGGCCGCGACCTGTCCGAGTGTCGGCGTTTCGGCCCGGAAAGGCAGTGGTGCCAGCCCCCCGATCGCGATGGGGTCACCGCCCCCGGCCTTGGTACGGCTCGTTCGGGCCCAGCGGGTGGCCCCGGCGCGCCCGGCAGGCGCCGAGGGCCGACCTAAGCCGCGAAAGCCCAGCCCAGGACCCTGCCGGGCCCCTGCGAGCCGTCGCCGGTGGGGGCAGTCGGCCCACCGAAGGTGGTGCCAGCACCCCCGCGCGGGTGACCCTGGCCTGCTGGCGACGGTGTAGGCGAACCGGGCTGAATGGAGCCATGGCGCGCAACGGCACGGCGGGCGACACCACACCAGGCCACGAACCAGGCAGCCACCGACCAACGGACGAGACCGGGAGCACCGGAGCGATCACCGTGCTGCTCGCCGACGACAACCTGATCGTCCGGGAGGGCGTGCGGGCGCTGCTCTCCCGCGTCGCCGACATCGTGGTCATCGGTGTCGCCGCTGACCACGACGAGCTGGTCCGCGCAGCCGCGCGGCTGCGCCCCAGGGTCGTCGTCACCGACATCCGGATGCCGCCGGACTTCACCGACGAGGGGGTCCGGGCGGCCCAGCGCATCCGGGCGGCGAGCCCGGCGACAGGCATCGTGCTGCTCTCCCAGTACGACGAGCCCGACTACGCGATCACGCTGCTGCGTGACGGCCTGTCCGGCTACGCCTACCTGCTCAAGGAGCGGGTCGCCGACCCCGACCTGCTGGCGCGCGCCATCCGCGAGGTCGCCGGCGGCGGCTCCATGCTGGACCCGGACATCGTCGCCGCGGTGATGACGCCCGTCCGCGAGGCCGGGACGCTGACCCGCGAGCAGGAGGAGCTGCTGCGCGACGTCGCCCACGGGCGCCCCGTGGCCGCCATCGCCGCCGACCACGGCGACACCCCGGCCGCCGTCAACGCGGCGATCGACGCGCTGCTGCTGCGGCTCGCGCAGGGCGCGAGCTCGGGCCAGGCCGGCGCGCTGCGCCGCCTGCGCATGCTGCACGAGGCGCTGATGAAGCGCGAGGAACAGGACGTCGCCCTGACCAGGCTGCTCCCCAGCGGCCTGGCGCAGAAGCTGCGCGACGACGCCACCGCCGCGAGCCGCGCCGAACGCCTCGTCGTCACCGTGCTCATGTCGGACGTCCGCGGCTACTCGGGCATCGCGCAGCGCACCGACCCGATGGTGCTGGCGCACCAGCTCGACGAGCACCGCCGGGAGATGAACGCGGCGATCCTCGCCGAGGGCGGCACCGTCCTGCAGTACGCCGGGGACGCGGTGATCGCTGTCTTCGGCGCGCCGGACCCGACCAGCGACCACCGCGAGCGTGCGGTGCGCGCCGCGGCCGCGATGCACCGGCGCCAGCGCGGCCTGGACGAGCGGTGGACCAGGCGCCGTCTGGAGCCGTTCGGGCTGGGCGTCGGGGTCTCCACCGGCGAGGTCGCGGCGGCCCTGCTGGGCTGCGACGCGCACCGGGAGTACACGCTGGTCGGGGACACGATGAACCTCGCGCAGCGGCTCCAGTCGATGGCGGAGGCGGGTGTCACGATCGTGAGCGCCGCGACCGCGGCGGCGCTGCCCGCCGACGTCGTCGTCCCCCTCGACCCGCGGCCGGTGAAGGGGCGGGTCGGGGAAGTCCGGGCCTACCGCGTCATCGCCGGCGGCGCCTCCGCCCCCATCCCCGTTCCCGTCTCCGTCCCCACTCCCGTCGTTCCGGCTCCCGTCGTTCCGGCTCCCGTCGTTCCGGCTCCCGTCGTTCCGGCGCCTGCCCTCACCGCGCCTGCCTTCACCGGGCCGGCGCTCACCGGGCCTGCCCTCACCGCGCCGGTCCCGCGGCCGCGCCGCCGCCGTCTGCTGGCCCGCTCCGCCGCCTGAGCGCCGGGCACGAGCCCCGCCCGATGGAAAATGGGCCCCGGAACGCAGGCCGGGGCCGCCGGGGAGATCCCCGGCTGATCGGGAGGGTCGTGATGACCGCGATGACTCAGCCGGAGCAGGCGGACGCGGGCAGGGGGGTCGCCGTCGTGACCGGGGGCAGCCGGGGCATCGGTGCCGCCTGCGCCCGTCTGCTGGCGCGGGCCGGGTGGACGGTCTGCGTCACCTACCGTTCGGACGAGGCCGCCGCGCAGGAGGTTGTCCGGGAGTGCGACGCCGCCGCGCGGGCCCTCGGCACGCCGGCCGGGGCCGCCGCCGTCGCCGCGGACCTGGCCGATCCGGCGCAGATCCCCGGGGTCTTCACCGCGGCCGACCGCCTCGGCCCGCTCACCGTCCTGGTGAACAACGCCGGGATCGTCGACCGCCAGATGCGGGTGGACGAGATGACCGCCGGCCGGCTGACCCGGATGTTCACCGTCAACACGGTCTCGTCGATCCTGTGCGCCGGGGAGGCCGTCCGCAGGATGTCGACCCGGCACGGCGGCGCCGGCGGGTCGATCGTCAACATGTCGTCGGCGGCGGCCAGGCTCGGCAGCCCGGGGCTGTACGTCGACTACGCGGCGAGCAAGGGCGCGATCGACACGTTGACGCTCGGCCTGGCCAGGGAGGTCGCGGGCGAGGGCGTGCGGGTCAACGCGGTGCGCCCGGGGATCATCGCGACCGACATCCACATCAGCAGCGGGGAGCCGCAGCGGCCCGCCCGGATGGCGGGC
Source organism: Parafrankia sp. Ea1.12 (assembly GCF_900465275.1). Classification (NCBI taxonomy): domain Bacteria; kingdom Bacillati; phylum Actinomycetota; class Actinomycetes; order Frankiales; family Frankiaceae; genus Parafrankia; species Parafrankia sp. Ea1.12. The sequence goes on from NZ_UBIZ01000266.1 coordinate 36,543, forward strand.
AGCATCCCGATCGGCCGTGCGGGCACCGCCGACGAGGTCGCCCAGGCCGTGGCCTGGCTGTGCTCGCCGGCCGCGTCCTACACGACCGGCGCGATCCTGGACGTCGCCGGCGGCCGCTGAACGAAGGCTGAACGGAGGCCGAACAGGCGCGGCTACCGGGCCGACGGGGGCCGGAACATGACCAGGGCGGTGGGGTTCCGGCGGGCGTAGCGCAGGGCCGCCCGCTCGCAGGAGCCGCTGACCCACTCCAGCGTCCAGTCGACGTTCACCAGGCCCACGACGTCGGCGACGCGCTGCTGGAACTCGTCGTCGACCTCCTGTTCGGCGCTGCGGGAGGCGTAGGCGACGCCCTCCATGCCGAAGGCTCCGTACATCCCGGCCGACCACCGGGCCCATCGCGTCCATCGGTCACGCACGGCGACCACGACTAAGCGGGAACCCATCCGCGCCGCGAGCTCCGCCGCGAGCAGGACATCGGCGAGATCTCCGGCGTCACCCGCGCGTAGGCCCACGATCACATGACTTCCCGACGTTGTCCGCGCGGCAAGTCGACGTCCCTCAGCCTGCTCCACGGTTCCTCCTCCGCCGGCGCCGTCCCGGTCGAGTTACCGCCGAGGATGGTGGCCACGATTGTGATGGGAAACACCAGAAAGGGGAAGTACCGAAGAGACCTGATTTTGTCGAACGCTCGTGGTTCACGCATCCGGCCCGCCATCTCTTCGGTCGCCCGCACGCGGCGACCTGCCCGTACCACGTGATCCGGGTGCCGTCCTCCTCTTTCTGCCCCGTCCCGATCGCTCGTACGCGGACCAGTCGCGGCCGGTCGCCGCGGAGCCGAGAATCCTGAGATCCGGGACGCGCGCGCCGAGCTCACCCTGCGGGCACGCACCGTCCGTCCGGGTATGTCATCGCCGGTCGCACGAAGGCGGGAAACAGATGTCGGTATTGGACAGATTCCGCCTCGACGGCAGGGTCGCCATCGTCACCGGGGCCTCGTCGGGGATCGGCGTCGGCTTCGCCCGCGGGCTCGCCCAGGCCGGCGCGGACGTCACTCTCGGTGCCCGGCGCACCGACCGGCTCGCCGCGACCGCCGCGCTGGTCGAGGCGGAGGGCCGCCGGGCCGTCGCCGTCGGCACCGACGTGGCCGACCCGGAGTCGTGCCGGAACCTCGTCACGGCCGCCATGGACACCTTCGGGCGGGTCGACATCCTGGTCAACAACGCCGGGATCGGTTCGGCCCACCCGGCGCTGCGGGAGACCCCGGAGCAGTTCCGCTCGGTCATCGACGTCAACCTCAACGGCTGCTACTGGATGGCCCAGGCCGCCGCGGCCGTCATGCGGCCGGGCAGCAGCATCATCAACATCTCCAGCGTGCTCGGCCTGACGACGGCCGGCCTCCCGCAGGCCGCCTATTCGGCCAGCAAGGCGGCCCTGCTCGGGCTGACCCGCGACCTCGCCCAGCAGTGGACGGGCCGGCGCGGGATCCGCGTGAACGCCCTGGCGCCCGGGTTCTTCGAGTCCGAGATGACCGATCAGTACCGGCCCGGGTATCTGGAGAGCCAGTCGGCACGGATCCTCGCCGGCCGCTTCGGCGACCCTGAGGAGCTGACCGCCGCGCTGATCTTCCTGGCCTCCGACGCCGGCGGCTACGTCACCGGGCAGACCCTCGTCGTGGACGGCGGCGTCTCCATCACCTGACCGCGCTGCTCAGGGAGCCGGTCAGGTCTCCAACGGCATGAGCTCGCGGGCGAACCCGTCGAGGAACTCCGGCCAGCCGGCGGAGTCGATCAGCGGGTACACGACGAACTTGCTCACCCCGGCGTCCACGTACCGGGCGACGAGCTCGCGCGCCTGAGCCCACCCGCGCGGGACGAGGTCGGCGGGGTCGCGCCCGGGGCGCCGCCCCCGCAGTGCCACCGCCGTCGCCGCGGGGACCTCACCGAACGCGATCCGCAGGCTCAGCCCATGGTGCTCCGGATCGACCTCGCGCCCGGCCTCCGCGGCGGCCGCGTTGATCACGGCGATGCCCGCGGCGGCCTCGACGGGGTCGACCAGGCTCGCCAGCCAGCCGTCCCCGTAGTGGCCGATACGGCGCAGCGCGGCCGGCGCCGCCCCGCCGAGCCAGATGTCGAGCGGACGGGCCGGGCGGTCCCCGATCCCGATGTCGGTGACGTCGAAGAACTCGCCGTGGAAGGTCACCGTCTCCTCGGCGAGCATCCGGCGCAGGAGCTGGAGCGCCTCGTCGAACACCGCGCCGCGCCGCCCGGCCGGCACCGGGAACGCGTCACGCTCGGCCGGACGGGCCGGCCCGAGCCCGAGCACCGGCAGGACCCGCCGCGGCGCCAGCGCGGCCATGGTGGCCAGCTGCTTGGCCAGCAGGACGGGGTTGCGTCCGGGGAGGACGGCGACCCCGGTGCCGACCTTGATCGAGCTGGTGCGGCCCAGGGCATACGCCATGCCGGCGAGCGGGTCGACGCTCGCGGCGGAGAGCTGCTCGGAAAGCCACAACGAATCCACACCGAGTGCCTCGGCCGTGTCGACCCGGGCGGCGAACTCCCGGCCGGGGACGGCGGCGAACCCGACACCGATGCGAACCTTCATACGGTCAGCCTAGGTCGAAGCGCTCCACGGGGCCCCGAGCCGAGTGTCCCGGGTAGCCCCCCTGCCCCGGCGAGACAGGCAAATCGGGGCATTGACCCCAGCGGGAATCCCGGAGGACCGTCGTCTGATGGGCGACGTCGGCAAGCCGGAACGCATCGTCGAGGACGAACCGATCGGGTTCCCGGACGAGGAGCCACTGACGGCTCCCGCGCCGGTCCCCGCACCACCGGCCACCGCACCACCGGTACCGGCCGAACCGGAGAAGGAGCCGGCCCCCACCGGGCAGGCGGGGCAGGACGGCCGCGTGCCGATCCCACGGTGAGCCTGCTCGGGTGGCGCCAGTGGGCGGTCGACTCCGACGGCCTGCTGCGCCCCGCCTGGACCCCCTGGTCACCGTTCCCGCCCGGGTTCCTGCTGTGGCGCCCGGACGGCCTGACCGAGGCGCACTGCCTGCGCACCGACGACTCCGGGCAGGAGCAGCACGACCGCCTGCCGGGCGACGACTGCGTGTGCGGCCTCTACGCCTGGCGTGATCCGTCCCTGCTGGTGACGGCGCGGCTGCCCCGGTGGACGAGATGTCCCTGCGTGATCGGCGTGGCGCGGCTCGGCGGGCGGGTGATCGTCGCCGAGCGCGGCTACCGGGCGCAGCTGGGCTACCCGGCCGCGGTGTTCGACCCCCGCGGCATCGTCTCGCCCCGGTACGCGGTCGCGCGTTACCGCAGGTGGCCGGCCCTGGTCGCCGAGTGGCACGCCGCCGGGCCCCGCGGCGGCGAGCAGGCCGGCGCACACCCTGACGAGACGGGCGAGTAGCCCGATGACCGATGGGCGCGACCCGGGAGCGCCCACCGAGGAACGGTCACCCCACGTGACTTCGGCATGGCCGATACCTGAACGGGGGTAGCCAGAAGTGTCTTTGCGCCCGTAGAACGTCACACGTGGCGACAAAGATCGCGCGCCGGCCGACTAGGGTCAGATCTGCACACAACGGCACGATGCGGGCATAACCGGGTCTGGTCACGATAGATCGCTCCCGGGTCGGGGGCGCGCCCGGCCCCGAGTGGCGCGACGGCGCGCAGCGAGGGGGAACCGTGCGGACAACCGGCACCGCGGCGGATCCCGCTGACCCCGCCGAGCCGGGCGACCCCCTCCCCGCTGATCCCGTCCCCGCTGATCCCGTCCCCGCCGGTGCGCGGCGGGACGGGCCGCGGCCGAGTCACCGGCACCGACGTCAGCGGCGCCGCCGGCGCCCGCTGGGCCGCGCGGGCCTGGTCCCGGCGGCGGTCCTCGCGGGGTACCTCGCGCTCGCCGTCGCCGTCTTCCGTGCCGCGTGGGCCGATCCCGGCGGCGTGGTCTACGGCTACAGCGACTCGGTGCTGTTCGCGTGGTACCTGGGCTGGGTCCCGCACGCCCTGTCCGCAGGCATCGACCCGTTCGTCACCTCGTACCTGAACGCCCCGACCGGCACGAACATCCTGTGGAGCACGCCCGTCCCGCTGCTCGGGCTGGTGACCGCGCCGGTGACCGCGCTGTTCGGCCCCGTCGTCTCACTCACCCTGCTGCTGACACTGGCGCCGGCGCTCTCCGCGTTCGCCCTGTTCTGGGTGCTGCGGCGCTGGGTGCCGGCGCCGCCGGCCGCCGGCGCCGGCCTGCTCTACGGCTTCGGCCCGTACATGATCGGCGAGTCGTACGGGCACCTGCATCTCACCTTCGCGGTCTTCCCGCCGCTGCTGCTGCTCCTGCTCGACGACCTGATCGTGCGCCGGCGCCCACCGGGGCGCACCGGCGTGCTGCTCGGCCTGGCGGTCGCCGCCCAGGCCATGATCAGCGAAGAGGTCCTGGCCACCGCCGCGCTGCTCGGCGCGCTCGGGCTCGCCATCGCCGGGCTGGCCCACCGCGCCGCCGTCCGCGCGCGGGCGGGCGCGCTGCTGCGGGGCCTGGCGGCCTGCGGCACGACGGCCGGGGCGCTGCTCGCCTGGCCGCTGTCCGCGCAGTTCCTCGGCGACCAGCGGGTCCACGGCAACATCCAGCCGCACAACGTCGCGGTGTCCGATCTGCTGACCTTCGTCACACCGACCCCGGCCCAGCGGATCGCACCCGACGTGGCGCTGCGGCACAGCCTGCGCTTCACCGGCAACGCGGTCGAGGTGACCGGCTACCTCGGGCTTCCCCTGCTGCTCGGGGTGGCCGCGGTCGCCATCCGGTTCCGCCGCGAGCCGCTGGTGGCGGTGTTCGCCCCGCTCGGCGCGGTGACGGCGCTGCTCTCCCTGGGCGGCCACCTGCACGTGGACGGACGGGTCACCGGCATCCGCCTGCCCTGGCTGCCGTTGGAGAACCTCCCGGTGATCAGCAGCGCGCTCCCGTCCCGGCTCGCGCTGTACCTGGCGATGTCCGTGGCGATCGTCCTCGCGGTGGGCCTGACCCGCGTCGCCGCGTCCACCCGGTTCCCGCGGCCGGTCACCCGGGCCGGGCTCGTGCTGCTCACCGCGGTGATGCTGGCGCCGCTCGTGCCGCGCAGCCACGTGGCGACACCGGCCGCCACGCCCGCCTTCTTCACCGGCGACGCCGTCCGCGCGGTTCCCGAGGGATCGACGGCGCTGGTGCTGCCCTACCCCTATCCGGCCCGCACCGAGGCGATGCTCTGGCAGGCCGAGGCGGGCTACCGGTTCCGGCTCCCGGGCTGCTACTGCACCGTCCCGGGGCCGGACGGGCGCGCCGTCTTCAACGCGTGGACCGACCCGCTCAACGGCGCGCTGGTCGCGGTCGAGCAGGGCCGGTCGGACGCGGCGGCCGTGCTGGCCGATCCCGCCGTGCAGGCCGCCTTCGACCGGCTCGCGCCCGCCGCGGTGATCCTCGGCCCGAGCGCGAACCGGGACGAGCTCGCCCGGCTGGTGACCGGCCTGGCCGGCGCCGGGCCGGCGGACGTCGACGGGGTCCAGCTGTGGCTGACAGCGCCCTGATCACCACCTTGTGATCACCATTGGCGCCCCGGTATGTCCGGGATGTCCCATCAGTGCGACGCGCTGTGACCAGGTGTCCGGTGTTCGACACCCAAAGCGCGGGACAGGACCCGGACCCGGCTGTTGACTGCCGGTTAATCGCCGGTCGATAGCCTGCGGCGCAACGTTTCGGCGTCCGGTTCGGACGTGTCCGCTCCGGACAGTGTCGGGTACGGACGGTCGTTCTCCGGAGACAACTCGCGGCGTCCCCGGAAATCGCGTGGCCGCCGGCCACGCCGGGCGGGCGCCCGCCGTTGTTCGGCGACGAACAGTACGCGGAGGACGACGGACGGCGCGATTTCGGGTCGTCGCGGGCTCAGCAGACGCGATCGGACGCGGAAGGACGAGGGTTGCCCACGGAATCCAGGCTCGGCCGGTCGGGGCACGGCCAGTCGGGCGCAACGCTGACGACCCTGCAGCGGGCCACGGTCGTCGGCCTTGTGGCGCTCTCCGCCGCGGTGGCGGTCGGCCTCGGCCTGACCGCCCGCGACGACCCGCCGGGCACGGCCTGGCCACCGGAGCGGCAGGCGACGTCCTGCCACGACGTGAAGATCTTCACCGGCCAGGTGGGATCGCCCTACAACCGGTTCGCGCGGGTGCTGCGCACCCGGCTGCAGGCCGCGCCCGAGCACTGGGACGTCGAGGTCGTCCCGACCGGCGGCTCCGCGGAGAACATCTACCACCTGGAGGAACAGCAGTACCGGACGTGCTCGCTGGCGCTGGCCCAGCTCGGCACGACCGTGGACGCCGGGTCGGCGGTCAACCAGTTCTCGCCCCAGCGGGGCGGCCACCTCGTCGAGGGGCTGCGCACGCTCGGGCCCGCCCACGACGACCTCCTCCACGTGATCGTCCGCGCACCCGGGAGCAGCCCGCCCGGCACCGGCGCGGACGTGCGAACCTTCACCGACCTCTGCGACCGGGCCATCGCCGCCGGGCCGGCGGCCTCGGGCACCCGCCAGATCGGCACCGTGCTCCTCCGCGTCGGCCTGCCGGGCACGTGCACCCCCCGGCTGGAGGACTCCTCCATCGACGACGGGCTGCGGCTGCTGGTCGCCGGTGCGGTGGACGCGGTCTTCTGGGCCGGCGGCGCCGGCACCGAGCGCATCCGGACCGAGCTCGCCAATGGCGTGAAACTCCAGGTCCTCGACCTGGCGCAGTTCCGCGACGCGATCGCGGCGGACTGGGAGAAGGTCTACCACCCGCCTGGGCGGTACTTCCCCGGCACGGTCTTCCCACCCGGGCACCTCGGGCCACGGGACTACCCGGGGATGACCGACGTGGACACCGTCTCGCTGCCCAACGGCGTCCTGGCACACGAACAGGCCGACCCGGCGCTGGTCCGGCGGGCGACGGCCGACCTCTTCGGCGATCCGGCCGAGTACGAGCGGGCCCTGTGGGGCGACAACCCCGCCGGCCGACGCGTCCCGGACGCGCTGACCGTCTACGAGAGCCCGTTGTTCTGCTACGTCCCGCTGCATCCGGCGGCCGCCGAGTACTACCGGCTGCGCTTCGACCGCGGACCCGGCTGTGGCCGGTAGCGGCGCGGTGGCGACGGTAGCCGGTAGCGGCGCGGTGGCAGCGGCCCGGCTCCGGCCGCGCGGAGGTGGGCCGTGCTGCGCCCGCTGACCGACTCCGACCCCCGCGTCATCGGCCCCTACCGGCTGTACAACCGGATCGGCACCGGCGGGATGGGCATCGTCTACCTCGGGTTCAGCCCCGACGACCAGCCGGTCGCGGTGAAGGTCCCGAACCCGCAGCACGCGACCGACCCGGAGTTCCGCGCCCGGTTCCGGGCGGAGGTGTCGGCGGCGCGGGGCGTGCTCGGCCCCACGGTCGCCCGCGTCATCAACGCCGAGGTGAACGGCCCGCAGCCATGGCTGGCCACCGAGTACGTGCAGGGCCCGAGCCTGAACGCGGCGGTGAACGACGGCTGCCCGCTGGTCGACCGCCAGCTCGACACGCTCGCCGTCGGGCTGGCCCAGGCGCTCGTCGCCATCCACCAGGCCGGCGTGGTGCACCGCGACCTCAAACCGGCGAACATCGTGATGTCCTGGTCCGGCCCGAAGGTCATCGACTTCGGGGTGGCCCGCTCCGCCGACTACAGCGGCTACACCCGGGCCGGCGAGGTCGTCGGCACCGTCGCCTGGATGGCACCGGAGCAGATCCGCGGGCACACCGCGGGACCCGCGGCGGACGTCCACGCCTGGGCCCTCTGCGTCGGGTTCGCCGCGACCGGCCGCCGGCTCTTCCGCGGCGACACCCAGGAGATCGTGGCGCTACAGATCAGCTCAGCGCGGCCCGACCTGAGCGACATCCCCGAGCGCCTGCTCCGACCGGTGCTCGCCGCCCTGGACAAGTCACCGCACGACCGCCCCGACGCCCACGCCCTCCTCACAATGCTGACCGGAGACGGCCTGCGCGCGGAGCTGGCCGGCGAACGTCGGACAGCCAGCGAACGTCGGATGGCCGGCGCCGGCCCCGAGGCGGACGCCGACGCGACCCGGGCGACGACCTCGATCGGGGCGGGCACGAATCCGCCCCCTGTCATCGCGCACGTTCCCGACC
>NZ_UBIZ01000269.1:0-403 GCF_900465275.1 Parafrankia sp. Ea1.12
GATGTGCTGGCCTGGCCGGCCGACACCCCGCTCACCTGGCGCCAGGGGGTTCGTTTCGTGGCCATCGACATGTCCCCGTTGTGTCGGGCGGCGATCCGCACCGGACTGCCGCAGGCCACCGTGGTGGTCGATCATTTCCATGTGGTGCAGCTTGCGAACAAGATGCTCAATCTGGTGCGCCGCCGTCTGACCCGCACACACCGCGGCAGACGTGGCCGGGCCGGAGATCCGGAGTGGAAGGCCCGGCGCAAGCTGCTGCGCAACCGGGAGGATCTGACCGACGCTGAGTTCGAGCGGATGTGGAACCCGCTGATGGACCAGGGCCCGATCGGCCAGGCGCTGCTGGTGGCCCGAGATCGAAGCCTTCCTGAACACCGGCATCAGCAACGCCAAAAGCGAAGGG
>NZ_UBIZ01000357.1:0-246 GCF_900465275.1 Parafrankia sp. Ea1.12
CCGGCATCCTGGCCTGCGATTTCTTCACCGTCGACACCGTGTTCCTCCAACGGATCTACGTGTTCTTCGTCGGCGAGCACGCCACTCGCCGTGTCCATGTCCTCGGGGTCACGAAGCATCCGACCGCAGCGTGGGTCACCCAGCAGGCACGGAACATGCTGATGGACCTCAAGGAACGTGGCCACCGGTTCCGGTTCCTCCTCCATGACCGCGACACGAAATTCACGGCTTCCTTCCTGGCCGACC
>NZ_UBIZ01000061.1:0-875 GCF_900465275.1 Parafrankia sp. Ea1.12
AGAGCGTGTCTTGTGTGGCGGCTCCGGGTACATATCTGATCATGGATGTGATGGAGAGCAGCCTCGCTCTGCGGCTGGTCCCGGACGATCTGTGGGAGCTGGTGGAACCGCTGCTGCCCCGGTTCGAGACCCGCTGGCAGGGTGGTGGGACCGCGCCGATCGAGGATCGGGCGGTGTTCACCGCAGTGGTCTACGTCCTGACCTCGGGGTGTGCCTGGCGGCATCTGCCGACCGAGTTCGGGGTCTCGGTGCCGACGGCGCATCGCCGGTTCCAGGCCTGGACCAGGGCGGGGGTCTGGCCCCGGCTGCACCGGGCAGTCCTCGATGCCCATGGTGTGGTCGGGCAGGTCGACTGGTCGTCGGTGATCGTGGACGCGGCCAGCCTGCGGGCGAAAAAAGGGGATCTTTGACCGGTCCGAACCCGGTCGACCGCGGCAAAGCGGGCTCGAAGCTGCATGTTCTGACCGACGGGGCCGGGTTGCCGCTGGTCGTGGCGGTCTCGACGGCGAACCTGCATGACAGCCAGGTCCTCATCCCGCTGGTCGCGAGTATCCCCGCGATCCGTTCCCGGCGTGGGCCGCGGCGACGGCGGCCGGACACGCTGCGTGCGGACAAGGCCTACGACCAGCCGGAGCTGCGTCGTTTCCTGCGCAGGCGTCGTATCACGGTGCGGATCGCCCGGCGTGGGGTGGAGAGCACCGAACGCCTCGGCCGGTACAGGTGGAAGATCGAGAGGACGATAGCGTGGCTGGACGGCTACCGCCGACTGACCATCCGCTACGAACGCAACGGCCGTAACTTCCTCGGATTCCTTTCCCTGGCTGCCGCGATCACCTGCTGGAAGAAACTCCCACACCCCACCTGAGACACGCTCT
>NZ_UBIZ01000270.1:0-54045 GCF_900465275.1 Parafrankia sp. Ea1.12
ACTACCGCCTCGCGGACGATGCCGTCATCACCGAGCTCGGCCGCAGCTCCGGCCCCGACACGGTTCCGGTCGTCTGGGCGCGCTAGCGGGCGGCGGCGGGCCAGCCGCCGGGCATGCCCGGCGGCTGGCCCGCCGCCGCCCGGTCGGGGACGGTCAGGAAGCGCCCTTGGGTGTGAAGCGGAGGGCGCCGTCCAGGCGGATCGTCTCGCCGTTGAGGAGACGTTCTCGGCGATCTGCTGGGCGAGTTGGGCGTACTCCTCCGCGCGTCCCATGCGCTTCGGGAAGGGCACGGCCGCGCCCCAGTAGGCGTCGAGCTGCTCCGGGTCGGCGTTGCGGAAGGCCGGGGTCAGGAAGGTGCCGGGCGCGATGGTGACGACCCGGATCCCGGCGGGGGCGAGGTCGCGCGCGAGCGGCAGCGTCATCGCGACGATGCCGCCCTTGGCCGCGCTGTACCCCGCCTGGCCGATGGTGCCGTCGAACGCCGCGATCGAGGCGGTGTTGATGATGACGCCCCGCTCGCCGTGCTCGAGCGGCTCCGAGCGGGCGATCGCCGCCGCCGCCAGCCGGTCGATGTTGTAGGTGGCCGCCAGGAAGATGTCGAGCACGCGGGTGAACGACCCCTGTGGCGCCGGGGCGTTCGACCGGTCGAGGGTGCGCTGGCCGCCCGGCCCGCCGTGGGCGACCACGGCGATGCGCAGCGGGCCGAGCCCGGTGGTCTGGTCGAGGGCCGCCTGCACGGAGGCCTCGTCGGTCACGTCGGTGCGCGCGAAGGCGGCGCCCTCACCGAGCTCCTCGACGACCGCCCGGCCCCTGTCCTCGTCGAGGTCGGCGACGAGGACCTTCGCGCCCGCCGCGTGCAGCCGCCGTGACGTGGCGGCCCCGAAACCGCCTCCGCCGCCGGCCACGAAAGCCACTGCGCCCTTGATCTCCATCGCCGTACCGCCCTCTTCCGTTGTCCGTCGAGCCCCGCGATCGAAGCTTACAGTTGAACAATTAAACTGAAATAGTTATATTGCGCCAGAGGGTAGAGGGGAGGGCGGCTCATGAGGCTCAGCTTCACCGCCGAGCACGAGCAGTTGCGGCGGGCCGTGCGCGATTTCCTGGCGGAGCGGTCGCCGGCAGCCGCGGTCCGGCGCCTGATGGACTCGACCGCCAACCGCGACGAAGACGTCTGGACCCGGCTGTCCGAGGAGCTCGGCCTGGTGGGCCTCGGCCTGCCCGAGCAGTACGGCGGCTCCGGCTTCGGCGAGATCGAGGTCGGCATCGTGCTGGAGGAGATGGGCCGGGCGCTGCTCGTGGCCCCCTACCTGAGCACCGCCGTGCTGGCGGGTCAGACCCTGGCGACGTCCGAGGACCAGGAGGCGCAGCAGCGGTGGCTGCCCGGGATCGCGGCCGGCTCGCTGACCGCGACGCTGGCGGTCGCCGACGAGTCGGGTTCGTGGGAGCTGGCCGACCCGGCGGCGAGCGCCGAGCCGCGCGGCGGGCAGTGGCTGGTCTCCGGCCCGAAGTACTACGTCCTCGACGGCCACAGCGCCGACCTGCTCCTGGTCGTGGCGCGGGCCGCGGACGGGACAGGGGTGTTCGCGGTCGAGGGGGCGGGCCCCGGGGTCGTGCGCGCCCGGCTCGACAGCCTCGACCCCACCCGGGACCTCGCCTCGGTCCTCCTGCGGGAGGCGCCCGCGGTCCGGGTCGGCGCGGGCCGGGACACGACGGCGTGGCTGGGCGAGGTCCACGACCGGGCACTCGCGGCCCTGGCGTCGGAACAGATCGGCGGCGCGGCGCGCTGCCTCGAGCTCGCCGTCGACTACGCGAAGGTACGGGAGCAGTTCGGCCGGCCGATCGGCTCGTTCCAGGCGATCAAGCACAAGTGCGCCGCCCTGCTCGTCGAGGTCGAGAGCGCCCGCTCGGCGGTCTACCACGCCAACGCCGCACTGGCCGCCGACGACCCGGAGGAGACGGTCGCCGCGGCGGTCGCGTCGGCGTACGCGTCGCGGGCGTTCACCCTCGCCGCCAAGGAGTGCATCCAGATCCACGGCGGCATCGGGTTCACCTGGGAGCACGACGCGCACCTCTTCCTGCGGCGGGCGAAGTCCTCCGAACTGTTCTTCGGGGCACCGCGCGCCCAGCGCAGCCGGCTCGCGGACCTGGTCGGGATCTGACGATGACCATGACGCCAGGAGGCTCCGACCGATCCGCCGCCGAGACCACCAGCGAAACGACCGGCGAGACGACCACCGACACCACCACCGAGACCAGCACCGAGACCGTCATCGGACCGGACAGCGACGAGGAGTTCCGCACCCGACTGCGGGACTTCCTGGTGACCCGGCATCCGGGGCGCCCGCCGAAGAAGCCGGACGAGCGGATCGCCTGGACGAAGGCCTGGCTCGCGACCCTGTTCGACCACGGCTACGCCGGCCCCGGCTGGCCGCGTGAGTTCGGCGGGATGGATCTGCCGTTCGGGCGGCAGGTGATCTACCAGGAGGAGCTGGCCCGCGCGCGGGTGCCCGGCCCGCTCGGCACCGGCCTCGGCATCGCCGCCCCGACGATCATCCGGTACGGCACGCGGGAGCAGAAGGAACGCTGGCTCGCGCCGATGCTGCGCGGTGACCGGATCTGGGTGCAGGGGTACTCCGAACCCGGCGCCGGCTCGGACCTCCCGAGCCTGCGCACCACCGCCCGCCGGCAGGGCGACGAGTACGTCGTCAACGGCCAGAAGGTCTGGACGTCGCACGCGACGAGCGCCGACATCATCTTCACGCTGGTCCGGACCGGCACGCAGCAGAGCCGCCAGCGCGGCATCAGCTATCTGATCGTGGACGCGCACGGGCCCGGCGTGGAGGTGCGGCCGCTGCGCGACCTGACCGGCGGGTACCTGTTCGCCGAGGTGTTCTTCGACGACGTCCGGGTGCCGGTCGCCGACCGGATCGGCGCCGAGAACGAGGGCTGGGCGCTCGCCCGGACGAGCCTCGGGCATGAACGGGCCGCCGGGGCGATGAACCAGGCCGCGCTCTACCGGCGGGTGCTCACCGAGCTCGAGCAGCTCGCGCGGGAGCGGGGCCTGCTGGGGGACGCGGTCGTCCGGGACCGGTTCGCGGACCTGGAGATCCGGGTGCGGGTCATGCGTTACAACGCCCAGCGGGTCATCTCCGACATCCTGGCCAAGGGCGAGCCGGGCCCGACGTCGTCGGTGTCCCGGCTGCTGATCACGGAGTTCGAGCAGGAGATCCACGAGCTCGCGGTCGACCTGCTCGGGCCCGCCGGCCTGTTGCTCAAGACCGAGGCCGGGTCGGTGCAGGGTGGGCGCTGGCTGCACGGATTCCTGCGGACCAGGGCGTCGACGATCGGTGCCGGCACCCGCGAGATCCAGCTCAACACGCTCGCCGAGCAGGTGCTCGGACTTCCGCACGACCCGGCGATGCCGCCGCGCTGACCGACGTTTGAGGAGACTCCATGCGTTTGGAGACCAGTCCGGACCTGGTGGAGTTCCGGGCCGAGGTTCGCGCGTTCATCGCCGAACACGGCCCGGGACCGCGCGGGCGCACGGGGGTCCGCGCACCCGAGCCGGAGGAGATGCCCGGCCTGCGGGCCTGGATCGGAAAGCTTTACGCCGCCGGCTACCTCGGCCAGGCCTGGCCCGTCGAGTACGGCGGCCGGCCGGGCGCCCGCCCGGAGCACGGGTTCATCGTCGCGGAGGAGCTCGCGCGGGCCCGCACCTGGGGCGAGGTCGGCGCCGCGGCGCTCGCGGCCGGAGCGCTGATCGGGTTCGGCAGCGAGGAGCAGAAGCGGCGCTTCCTGCCGCGGATCCGGACCGCCGAGGACCTGTGGTGCCAGCTGTTCAGCGAGCCGGGCGCGGGCAGTGACCTGGCCGCCCTGTCCACCCGGGCGCGCCTGGACGGCGACCACTACGTCGTCGACGGGCAGAAGGTGTGGACGACGAACGGCCACCACGCCGACCTGGGCTACCTGCTGGCGCGCACGAGCACGGACGGCCCCAGGCAGGCCGGCATCACGGCGTTCGCGATGGACATGCGCAGCCCGGGCGTCGACATCCGCCCGCTGCGCGAGATCACCGGCACCAACGACTTCAACGAGGTGTTCCTCGACGGCGTGCGGATCCCGGTCGAGCGGGTGATCGGCCGGGTCGACGACGGCTGGCGGGTCGCCAACCTGAGTCTCGGCCATGAACGCAGCGGTGTGGGCGCCCGGGGGGTCGAGCTGTTCGGCCAGCTCGACGACCTGTTCGCGCTCGCTGGGCAGGCCACCGTCGGCGGCGGGCCCGCCCTGGCGGACGGCGCTACCCGCCAGCGGCTCGGCCGGCTCGCGACCCGCGTCCACGTGGCCGACAAGATGAGCAAGGCGGTGCAGTCGCGCATGGTCAACCGCACCGAGGACCCCGCGGACGCGCCGCTGGCCAAGGTGTTCTACAGCGAGGTCAACCTGGAGGCGGCCGAGACCGGCGTCGCCCTGCAGGGCATCGGCGGCATCGGCGTGGACGAGGACGCCCCCTGGGCGGACGGCTGGTGGCAGGACGCCTTCCTCTACGCCCGCGCCTACACGATCGCGGGCGGCGCGAACGAGGTGCTGAAGACGATCGTCGCCGAGCGGGCGCTGGGACTGCCGAGGGACAAGCGTTGACCACGAGCGAGATCGGTGCCGCGGTCGAACCGGCGGGCCGGCGCTACGGCATGCCGTGGCGCGGGGCGGACGCCGCGCGGGCGGCCGAGCAGGCCGGCATGACGGCGTTCTGCAGCGGCGAGTTCGTGGACCACGAGGCCTACGCGACGCTGACCGAGATGGTGCTCGGCACCGAGCAGGCGCTGGTCGGCCCGGCCATCGCGTACGCGTTCGCGCGCACGCCGTACGCCCACGCGGCGGGGATCCGCAGCGCGTGGGCGCATGCCGCCGGGCGGGTGTTCCTCGGCCTCGGCTCGGGGGCCTACCGCATCAACCGGGACTGGTTCGGCGTGGAGGCCGACCGCCCGGTGGCGCGGATGGCGGACCTGGTCGGGGCGATCCGGGCGTGGCTGCACGCCGAGAACGGCCAGCCGGTGACCTACGACGGCGAGTTCTACCGGGTCAACGCGTCGGTCGGCGCCCCCGTCCTCGGCCGGATCGACGCCCCGATCCTGCTCGCCGGGTTCAACCGGCTGATGGCGGCGACCGCCGCGCGGGTGGCCGACGGGGTCGTCGGGCACGGGCTGTTCACCCGTACCTGGTGGGACGACGTGGTGCGGCCGGCGATGGCGCGGGGCGCGGCCGACGCCGCGCGGGACACTCCGGCGCTCGAGCACGGCTGGGTGATCACCGCGATCGACGACGACGACCCCGGGCGCGCGGTCACCGACGCCCGGCGGATGATCGCGTTCTATCTCACCGTCAAGACCTACGACCCGTACGTCGCCCATCACGGCTGGACCCGGCAGGTCGAGGCGATCCGCGAGGCCTTCGCGCGCCGTGACAGCGACGCCATGGGTGCGGCGGTCACGGACGACATGGTCGAGCAGATCGCGATCTGCGGGACGACGTCCGACGGTCGCGCGGCACTCGCCCGTCGCGGTGACTCGCTGCCGCGCGACGTCGCCTACCTCGCGCCACCGTCGTACCTGGTCAGCGGCCGTCGCGGCCGGCGCTACGCGCTCGCGAGCCTCGGCCTGCTCGACGGTTCCTCCCCGGCACAGCGGTGAGTGCGCACCCGCGGGTGTCGGTCAGCGGCCTGTGCTTCCCGGAGTTGTCCGCACTCGACACCCTGGAGGTCGTCGCGGCGCTCGGGGTCACGAACGCCTCGCTGACCGGGGCGAAGGTGCGCGCCGCCGGCGCCGAGGCCGTCGCCGCGGCGAGCCGTCGGCACGGCGTGCGCGTGGTGACCACGACGGCGGCGCTGGGCCTTGATCTGCGGCCCGGCGCCGGCGCCGTCGCGGCGCAGCTGCGCGAGGCGCGGGTGGACGTCGACAACGCCGCCGCCGTCGGGGCGGGCACGGTGTACGGGCTCACCGGCCCCCGTCCGGGCGCGGACTGGGACGCGGGGGCCGCGGCCTACGCGGACGCCGTCACCGAGCTCGTCGACCACGCCGCCGGGCGCGGGGTGACCCTCGCGGTCGAGCCGGCGAACTGGCTCTACGCCGACCTCACCTTCGTCCACTCGTTCCACGACGCGCTGCGGCTCGCCCGCCGGGCCGGGCTGGGCGTGTGCCTCGACCTGTTCCACGTCTGGACCGAAGGCGGACTGCGGGCGGAGATCGCTGCCAACGCCGACGCTGTCGTGCACGTGCAGCTCAGCGACATGGTCCTCGGCGACCGGACGCTGCCGTGCCGGGCCGTGCCCGGCGACGGCGACGTACCCCTGGCGAGCATCGTGGGCTGGCTGCTCGAGGCCGGCTACCAGGGCGTCTTCGACTGCGAGCTGAGCGGGCCGCGGATCGACGCGCTCGGGACCCGGACGGCGGCGGCCCGCTCGGCAGCCTGGCTGACGGGCCTGCTCGCAGACCTCGGCGCCTGACAGGCCCAGCGTCCGAATCAGATCGTCAGAGGATCAGAGGATCAGAGGAGAGGTACAGCCATGGCCCAGGCCGTGATCGTCAGTGCGGTGCGCACGCCCATCGCGACGTCGTTCAAGGGGACGCTGCGGGACACCTCGGCCGAGGAGCTGGCCACGGCGGTCGTCCGGGCCGCGGTGGACCGTTCGGGGCTGGCGCCCGAGGACGTCGACGACGTCATTCTCGCCGAGGAGCTGGCCGGCGGCGGCGACATCGCCAGGTACGCCGCCTTCGCGGCCGGGCTGACGGCGGCGCCGGGCCAGGCCGTCAACCGCCACTGCGCGGCGAGCCTCGCGGCGGTGGGCAACGCGGCGGCGACGATCCGGGCCGGGATGGACCGCGCGGTCGTCGCCGGCGGCACCCACTCCTCGTCGATGAACCCGAAACTGTCGTGGCGGGTGCCCGGATCGGACGAGCCGCGCGCCGGGTTCAACCCCACGTTCCCCTACTACGAGGGCGCCACCGACGACGTGACCCTCGCCGTCGGCTGGAACACCGCGCTGGAGGTGGGCATCACCCGCGCGGAGATGGACGCCTGGGCCAAGCGGTCCCACGACCGGGCGATCGCCGCGATCGACGCCGGCGTCTTCGATGACGAGATCGTCCCGATCGACGTCGTCGCGGCGGGGGAGAAGATCCGCTTTGCTGTCGACGAGCACCCGCGGCGGGGCTCGACGCTGGAGAAGCTGGCCACGCTGAAGCCGCTGCACCCCGAGATCGAGGGCTTCGGCATCACCGCGGGGAACGCGAGCGGTGTGAACGACGCCGCCGCGGCCCTGATGCTGGTCACCGACGACCTCGCCCGGGAGCGGGGCCTCACCCCGCTGGCCCGGGTGCGGGCCTGGGCGGCACTCGGCGTAGCCCCGCACCGCACCGGGATGGGCGGGGTGGAGGTCATCCCGCGGGTGCTGGAGCGGGCCGGGATCGGGGTGGCCGACGTCGACGCCTGGGAGATCAACGAGGCCTTCGCGCCGGTCCCGATCGCCGCCTGCCGCCTCCTGGGGATCCCGGACGACCTGGTCAACCAGTACGGCAGCGGCTGCAGTCTCGGGCATCCGGTGGCGGCCTCCGGAGCGCGGATGCTGACCACCCTGACCCACCACCTGCGCCGGCGCGGCGGCGGGATCGCCGTGGCGGCGATGTGCGCCGCGGGCGGCCAGGGCGGCGCAGTGGTCATCGAGGCGCTGTGAGGGTCGGGATGCCGCTGAAGTACTCCGGCGGCTTCACCGAGACCGTCGCGGACCTTCGCGACTTCGAGGCGGCCGGGCTCGACCTGGTCATGCTCCCGGAGGCCTACAGCTTCGACTCGGTGAGCCAGCTGGGCTACCTGGCGGCCCGGACCTCGACGGTGCTGCTGGCCACGAGCATCCTGAACATCTACTCGCGCACCCCGGCGCTGCTGGCCATGACGGCGGCCGGGCTGGACTACGTGTCCGACGGCCGCTTCGTGCTCGGTCTGGGCGCGTCGGGTCCGCAGGTGATCGAGGGGTTCCACGGCGTGCGCTACGACGCCCCGCTCGGGCGCACCCGCGAGGTCGTCGAGATCTGCCGGGCGGTCTGGCGGCGCGAGCCGCTCAGCTACGACGGCCGCCACTACCACCTGCCACTGGATGCCGCGCACGGCGGCAGCGGCCTGGGGAAGCCGCTGAAGCTGATCAACCACCCGGTCCGGTCCGTGGTGCCGATCGTGCTCGCCGCGCTGGGACCCGGGAACGTCGAGCTGGCCGCCGAGATCGGCGACGGGTGGGAGCCGATCTTCTACCTCCCCGAGGCCGCGCCGGCCGCCTTCGGCGCGTCGCTGGCGGCCGGTCGGGCCCGGCGGGCGAGCACGTTGGGGCCGCTCGACGTCGTGGTGCCCACCCAGCTGCTGATCAGCGAGGACGCCGAGGAGATCGAGGCCGCCGTCCAGGCCGTGCGTGAGCACCTCGCGCTCTACGTCGGCGGCATGGGCGCCCGGGGCCGGAACTTCTACAACGAGCTCGCCGGCCGCTACGGGTTCGCGGCGGCGGCCGCCGAGGTGCAGGACCACTACCTCGCCGGGCGCAAGGCGCAGGCCGCGGCGGCGGTGCCGGAGCGGTTGGTGCGCGGTGTCTCGCTGATCGGACCGCCCGGGTATGTGCGGGAGCGGGTCGCGGCGTTCGCCGAGAGCGGGGTGACGACGCTGAACGGGCTGCCGCTGGCGGGCACCCACCGCGGGCGGCTCGCCGACGTCGAGCGGCTCAAGGAGTACGCGTCGTCGACGCTTCCCGGAACTTATCGTGATAGGTATAATGAGCTAACTAATTAATGGCTATTGCGTGGGGTGAATGATGTCGACGGTTCTCCTCGGTGACGAGGAACGCGCCTTGCGCGACTCGGTCCGGTCGTTCCTCGACAAGGTGGTCGCGCCGGAGGTCGGGGATCACGAGCGGGCGCGCACGTTCCCGTGGGAGCTACTGCCGCAGCTCTACGACTTCGGCTACGTCCGCGGCGGGGTGCCCGAGGCGCTCGGCGGCGACGAGCTGCCGATGATGATGCAGGCGATCCTCATGGAGGAGGCCGGCCGCTGCTGGGGTTCACTGCGCACGACCGTGAACGTCCAGGGCATGGTGGCCCGGACGCTGGCCGCCGCGGCCAGCGAGGACCAGCGGGCGCGGTTCCTGCAGCCGCTGCTGGCCGGGAGCCGCTTCGGCTGGTTCGGGCTCACCGAGCCCGGCGCCGGGTCCGACGCCGGGGCGCTGCGCACGACCGCGCGCGCCAGCGGCGACGGCTACCTGGTGAACGGCAGCAAGCTCTACATCACCAACGCGCTGGGCTGCGACTTCGGCATCCTGTTCGCCCGGGTGGTCGATCACGACGGGACCGATCACGGGGTGACCGCGCTGCTGGTCGACGCCGCTGAGTCCGAGTTCGGCGTGCACGACATCCCGCACATGCCGCTTCGCTCGACGACCAGCTGCGAGCTGTCCTTTCACGACACCTACGTTCCCGCGGCCAACGTGCTCGGCACGCTGGGCGGCGGGTTGTCGCTGGGCATGAAGGCGGTGAACGCGGGGCGGCTGAACATGGCGATGGGCGCGGTCGGCCTGTCGCAGGCGTGCCTCGAGGCGTCGATCGCGTTCTGCCGGCAGCGGGAGCAGTTCGGCAAGCCCATCGCCGCCTTCCAACTGGTCCAGCAGATGGTGGTGGAGATCGCCACGCTCACCGAGACCTCACGGCTGTTGGGGTACAACGCCGCGCGGGCCATCGACGCGGGCGAGCCGGGTCGTTACGAGTGCTCAATGGCGAAGTACTACTGCGGGGAGTCGGCGGGCCGGGCGGCCACGCTGGCCCTTCAGGTGCACGGCGGCGCCGGGCTGATGGAGGAGTCGCCGGTGGAGCGCTACTTCCGCGACGCGCGCGAGGCGACGATCCCGGAGGGCACCAGCCAGATCCAGATCCTGCACCTGGGCAAGGCGCTGCTCGGCCACTCAGCTCTGCGGTGAGCGGACCTCGTCGAGGTCGTGGACCTCGTCGGCCGGGTCGAGCGGGTCCCGCTGATCGGGCCGGTCGGTCTGATCGACCGGGCCGGTGGTGGCGGTGACCGCCGCGAAGGGGCGGCCGATCCGGTCGCAGGCCAGCCGCAGTCGGGCGCCGATGTCCGCGGTCAGCTCGTCGGTGAAGCGGCTGGTGAAGCCGACGGCCGCCGCTACCAGCGACACCGAGCCGTCGGTGTCGAACACGGGTGCCGCCACCGTGCTCACGCCGAGCGCGAAGCCCTGATGATCGACCGCCCAGCCGCGCTCGCGGACGACGTCGAGCTCGCGGGCGAACTCGGCCAGGTCGGTGGTGCTGCGTTCGGTGAACCGGACCAGCCCGCCGGCCAGCGCCTCGGCCGCGGCCGCCGGCGGGTCGAACGCGAGGAACGCGCGCCCGAACGAGCCGCCCTGGATCGGCAGCCGCGCGCCCGGCTCGACGGTGATGTGTACGCCGTGATCGCGTTCGAACCGGTCGATGATGGACACCTCGCCGGTGCCGATCCGGCGGTAGAGCACGACCGTGGCCTCGAACTGGGCGACCAGCCCGGCCAGGTCACGCCGGGCCACCGCGACCAGGTCGAACTGGCGGCTGGCGGCGTTGCCGAGCTCCACGAGCGCCGGGCCGAGGGAGTAGGTGCGGGCGCGCTGGTCGTAGCGGACCGCGTCGAGCTCGACGAGCGAACGCAGGATGTAGAAGGCCGTGCTCTTGTTGAGTCGGGTGGCCGCCACGATCTCGGTCAGTGGCGCCGGCCCGGACCGGGTCAGCGAGAGCAGCACGCCGAAGGCCCGCTCGATCGCCGGCACCCGGGAGGCGGGGGCGTGGAGTTCGTGGCCGGTCCGGCTGTCTCGGTGCGGCATACGTCCTCCTCGAAGGCGCGGTCTTGACGCCGCGCGGCGCACCTGGTGATGCTAATGCCAGAACAACGTTCTCTATAGAGAACCTGAGCAAGGAGCCTCCGCTGCCCGCATCAGCCCTCTCGGACGACGTCCTGGTACGCCCTGAGGAGGGGGTCCTCGCGATTACGATCAACCGTCCCGACCAGCGCAACGCCGTGAACGGCGAGGTCTCCCGCGGCATCGCGGCCGCGCTCGACCTGCTCGACTCGACTCCCGAGCTGCGGGTCGCGGTGCTGCACGGCGCCGGCCCGAGCTTCTGCGCGGGCATGGACCTCAAGGCGTTCGCCGCCGGGGAGAAGACCTCGGACCCGGTGCGAGGCTTCGCCGGGTTGGTCGAACGGCCGCCCGCGAAGCCGTTGATCGCGGCGGTCGAGGGGTGGGCGTTGGGCGGCGGGTTCGAGATCGTCCTCGCGTGCGACCTGGTGGTGGCGGGCCGTGGGGCGCGGTTCGGGCTGCCGGAGGTCCGTCGCGGGCTGGCCGCGCGCGGCGGCGGCGCCTTCCGCCTGCCGCGCCGGCTGCCCCACATGCTCGCCATGGAGCTGCTCCTCACCGGCGCCCCGCTGGAGGCCGAGCGCGCGGCCCGGTTCGGCCTGGTGAACCGGCTGGTCGACGACGGCGGGGCGCTGGCGGGCGCCCTCGACCTCGCGGCCGTGGTCGCCGGCAGCGCGCCGATGTCGGTGCGGGCGTCCAAGCAGGTCGCGGTGGAGTCCGCGGACTGGCCGGTCGGCGAGGGTTTCGAGCGGCAGCGGGCGCTGTTCGAGCCGGTGTTCGCCTCCCGCGACGCGGCCGAGGGCGTGGCCGCCTTCCGGGAGCGGCGCGCTCCGGTCTGGCGAGACGCATGACGCAGGCGCTGGGCGGCGTCACGGTCGTGTGCCTGAGCGCGCTCGGGCCGGTCCCGTTCGCGACCATGCTGCTCGCCGACCTGGGCGCCCGGGTGATCCGGGTCGACCGGGCCGACCGGCCCGGCGGCGTCACCGGCCTGCGGCTCGAGGACGATCCGCGTACCCGGGGGCAGCGCGGCATCGGGGTCGACGTCCGGCATCCGTCGGGCCGGTCCGTGGTGCTGCGGCTGGTCGAGACGGCGGACGTGTTCCTGGAGGGAATGCGCCCAGGCGTCGCCGAGCGGCTCGGGCTCGGCCCGGACGAGCTGCTGGCCGTCAACCCCGGTCTGGTTTACGGGCGGGCGACGGGCTGGGGGCAGTCGGGCCCGCGCGCGCAGCAGGCCGGGCACGACATCAACTACGCCGGTCTGGCCGGCGGCCTGTACCCGACCGGACCGGCCGAGCTGCCGCCGCTGCCGCCGCTCAACCTGCTGGCCGACTTCGCCGGCGGCGGTTCCTACCTCGCCCTCGGTGTGCTCGCGGCCCTGTACCACCGCACGGGGACCGGACGCGGCCAGGTGGTCGACGCGGCCATGGTCGACGGCGTCGCCAACCTCACGGCGATGATGCACGGGATGCTCGCGGCCGGCCTGTGGAGCGATCGCCGCGGCGACAACCTGCTCGACGGCGGCGCGCCGTTCTACCGCACCTACCGCACCTCTGACGACGGCTTCGTTGCCGTGGGCGCGCTGGAGCCGCAGTTCTACCGGCTGCTGCTGGAGAATCTCGGGCTCGACCCCGCGCGGTGGCCGCAGCACGACCGGTCGACGTGGCCCGAGCAGGAGCGCGTCCTGGGGGATCTGTTCGCCGCGCGCACCCGGGACGAGTGGGCGAAGCTGTTCGACGGCGTCGACGCCTGTGTGACGCCCGTGCTGAGCCTGGCGGAGGCGGCGGCCTCGGCCGAGCTGCGCGAGCGCGCGACCTTCGTCGAGTGGGGCGGTGTGGCACAGCCGGCGCCGGCGCCCCGGCTGTCGGCGTCCCCGGCCGTCGAACGTCCCCGGTCGGGCTGGTGCAGTCACTCGGCCGAGATCCTGACCGAGCTCGGGCTGACCGAGACGGAGCGGGCGGCGCTGCGCGACGCGGGTGTGATCGCTTAGGGCTCCGGCGACGGCGCCGCCGCCCGCGGCCGTTCCCGCCGCGGACCCGCCGGCCGCCACACGACGACGATCGAAGGAGATCCATGCCCGACGAGATGCCGGTCAACGAGACGCCGGAAGACGAGACGCCGGCCAAGGAGCACGCTGGCAAGGTCGCGCTGATAACGGGGGGCGGCCGCGGTTTCGGCAAGGCGTTCGGTGCCGCGCTGACCGAGCGCGGGGCGCACGTCGTGCTGGCCGACATCGACGGTGACGTCGCCTCGGCCGCCGCGGCCGAGCTCACCGCGCTCGGCGGCAGCGCGACCGGGGTCGCCTGCGACGTGACGGACGAGGCCCGCGTCGGTGAGGTGGTGGCCGACATCGTCCGCGCGCACGGCGGGCTCGACATCCTGGTCAACAACGCGGGGCTGCACTCGGCCGCCTTCAACAAGCCGACCGCCGAGCTCGGCGCCGGCCGGATCCGCCGGCTGTTCGAGGTCAACGTGCTGGGTGTCGTCATCTGCACGCTGGCCGCGAAGGACGCGATGAGCGGGCGGCCGGGCGCCGCCGTCGTCAACATCTCCTCCTCGGCGGCCTACGCCAACCGGACCGCCTACGGCGTCTCCAAGCTCGCGGTCCGCGGCTTCACCGCGCAGTTCGCCCGCGAGCTGGCCTCGGTCGGTGTCCGGGTCAACGCGATCGCCCCCGGGCTGATCCTCACCGACACCGTGCGGGCCGAGCTGCCCGCGACCGAGGTCGCGCGCGTCCTCGCGCAGCAGGTCCTGGCGCGCGAGGGCGCGGAGCGGGACGTGGTGAACGCGCTGCTCTACCTGGTCTCGGACGCAGCCGCCTTCATCACCGGGGAGACGCTGCGGGTCACCGGTGGGTTCGCGCTCTCGGTCTAGCCCGACCCGAGCTGAGGAAATGAGACACGCATGGCAGATCACCAGGCCGGCACGGCTCACCCGGCTGACGTCGCCCGCCAGGCCGACGTCGCTCACCCGGCCGAATCAGCCCTGACCGCCGACCTGGCGAGGCGGCTGGCGGACCGGCTGCCGCGGTGGCGTGGCGGGGCGCGGGTTGGCGAGGTCCGCCCGCTGACCGGCGGCACGTCGAGTCTGACGTTCCTCGTCGACGTGGCCGGCGTGCCGGCGGCGGAGTCCCCGATCGTGGTCAAGCTCGCGCCGCCCGGCCTGGCGCCGGTCCGCAACCGCGACGTTCTGCGGCAGGCTCGCGTGCAGGCGGCGCTGCAGGGCGGGCGGCGGCAGCTGGCGCCCGACGTCCTGTTCTCCGATCCCGGAGCACCGCCCGGGATCCCGCCGTACATGGCGATGAACCTGGTTCCCGGGGAGTGCGTCGAGCCGGTGCTCAGGTCGGTCGCGGACCGGCCCACCCCCGAGCTGGTGCGCACCCGTTTTCTCGGCGCGGCCGGCGTCCTGGCCGACCTGCACGACGTCACTCCCGCGGCGGTCGGCCTCGCCGACGAGCCGGTGGTGGACCTGGCGGCGGAGATCGGTCGCTGGCGCCGTGCCTTCGAGACCCTCCCCGACGGGATGCGCGGCGACTACGAACGTGCCGCCGGCGCGCTGGTGTCGACGATCCCCGTGGCGCTGCCGGCCGTGATCAACCACGGTGACTACCGGCTGGGTAACACGCTGTGCGACGGTGCCCGGCTCGCGGCGGTCATCGACTGGGAGATCTGGACCGTCGGCGACCCGCGGGTGGACCTCGCCTGGCTGACGTTCTTCACCGACGATGCCGGGCACCCCGCGGCTGAACCGGGGCCGCCGGCCGGCACACCCACGCCCGACGAGGTCATCCGGGCCTACGAGCGCCGGCGCGGGGTGCCGATCGCCGACCTGGACTGGTTCCACGCCCTCACGCGCTACAAGGAGGCGGCGGCGACCGGGCTGCTGCTGAAGCGGGCGGCCAAGTCCGGCCGGGAGGTGAACGGCACGCTGGCCCGGATGGTGACCGCGCTGCCGGGACTGGTCCAGGAGACGCTGAAGATCGTTGGGGATTGACCCCACGGCAGACGATCCGAGGTCTGTGGACGCTGGCGCCCGCCGACCGCTGTGGCGAACGGGAGAATTCTGTGGACGACGATGTCATGGGGAGCACGCCCCGCCCGCCCGACGGTGACTGGCTCGGCACGCCGTACCTGAGACTTGAGCGGCGCGAGCCGTTCGGGCATCTGGTCGTCGACCGTCCCGAGGCCCGCAACGCGCTCACTCCCGCGATGTACTTTGGCGTGCGTTACGCCGTCCGGCGGGTCGACGCGGACCCGGCCCTCGCTGGCCTGCTGATCACCGGGGTCGGCGACGTGTTCATCCCCGGCGGCGATCTGGGTAAGAACGCCGGCGACCACTGGCTGCACCTCGGCGGGGTTCCCGGCGCCATCGACGTACTTCCCTTCGATGTCCTGCGGCAGAGCGTCAAGCCGGTGGTGGCGGCGGTGAACGGGATCTGCCAGGGCGGCGGCCTCATGATCGCGCTGTGCTCGGACGTCGCCGTGGTGAGCGAGCGGGCGACCTTCCGGGTGCCGGAGCTGCTCCGCGGGATCTCGGACACCTATTTCGCCTCGGTCCTGGTCCGCGTCATCGGGCCGGTGCGCACGCGCGACCTGATGCTCACCGGTCGTACCTTCACCGCCCAGGAGGCGGTCGAGTGGGGCCTGGTGAGCCGGGTCGTCTCCCATGACGAGCTCCTGGACGCGGCCACCGCGGCGCTTGCCCAGTGCTGCCAGACCGCTCCGGGCGCCCGCCGCGACGTCAAGCGCGTGCTGGACCAGTACGTCGGGCTGCACGACCGCATCGCGTTCTTCGACAGCCTGCACCGGGACGAGTCGCGCGAGGGCTTCTCCGCCTTCATCGAGAAGCGTTCGCCCAACTGGGTACCCGAGTCGCTGCGCCGCGACGCCCGCGCCTGACCAGGGAGGCGGCGGAGGGCGGTCGTGCCGGTAGCGGTCGCTTGCTGGCTGCTGCGATCTAATATAACTTAGTTATACAATAGCGGGTCGGTCCGGCGGGTGTGGTGTCCCGGCCCGGCTTCGGCCACGTACGGAGGTTCGATCATCAAGCGACCCGCTGAGAACCCAGGCAGGATCCGAGCCCGAGCCGCCTGCGGGCCCCGCCGCACGGGCCGGGAGACGCGGTGAGGGCCGCCCGCGTCGAGGCGTACGGCGGTCCGGCCGACGTCGTCATCCGCGACGTACCCGCTCCGGAGGCGACGCCGGGCCACGTCGTCGTCGACGTGGCCGCGGCCGCGCTGAACTTCCCCGACCTGCTGTTGATCGCGGACCGCTACCAGGTGTCGGCGCCGCTGCCCTTCACCCCCGGGTCCGAGTTCGCCGGCCGGGTGGCGATGGTCGGTGACGGGGTCACCGGTCTCGCCGTCGGTGACCCCGTCCACGGCTCGGTCTTCTCCGGCGCGATGGCCGAGCAGGTGCTGGCGCCCGCGACCGCGGTCTCGCCGATCCCGGCCGGGCTGTCGATGGTCGAGGCCGCGGCGTTCCGGGTGACGTACCTGACGGCGTACCACTGCCTGGTCACGATCGGAGAGCTGGCGCCGGACCAGTGGGTCGTCGTCCTGGGGGCTGCCGGAGGCGTCGGCTCCGCGGCGGTCGACATCGCCGTCAGGCTCGGTGCGCGCGTCATCGCCGCGGCCTCGTCACCCGAGCGGCTGGCGGTCTGCAAGGAGCTCGGTGCCGAGGCGTGCATCGACTACACGACGGAAGACCTCAAGCTCCGAATCAAGGAGATCACGGGCGGCGGCGCCGACCTCGTCGTCGACCCGGTCGGCGACCGGTGGGCCGAGCCGGCGCTGCGCGCGATCCGCTGGGGTGGCCGCTTCGTCGTCGTGGGCTTCGCGGGCGGCGAGATTCCGCGGATCCCGCTGAACCTCGTGCTGCTGAAGAACATCACGGTGCGCGGGATCGAGCTGCGCACATGGTCCCTGCGGCTGCCCGAGGAGACGGCGCGGGCGCGTGAGGGGCTGGCGACACTGGTGGCGCAGGGGATGCGGCCGCTCGTGTCCGAGGTACACGACCTCGACGACGTGGCCGTCGCCCTGCAGCGCGTCGCCGACCGGGCGCCGACCGCCAAGGTCGTCATCCGCGTCGCGGACTGACGGCGCCGCCCGCACCGCGAGAACCGCGACCGCGACCGCTTCGATCGCGAGAACTGCGACCGCGAGAACTTGGACCGCGAGAACTTGGACCGCGAGAACGAGGAGACGGCATGGCAGACTCGGTGCTGGTCGAGCGGCATGGCGCCGTCCTGGTCATCACGATCAACCGCCCGGAAGCCAGGAACGCGCTCGACGCCGAGGCCGCGCGCGGCATCGCGGCGGCAGCGGACGAGCTGGACGGCGACCCGGAGCTGCGGGTCGGTGTGCTGACCGGGGCCGGCGGCTCGTTCTGCGCCGGCATGGACCTGAAGGCCTTCCTGCGCGGTGAGACCCCCAACATCAAGGGCCGCGGTTTCGGCGGCATCACCGTCACGCCGCCGCGCAAGCCGCTGATCGCCGCGGTGGAGGGCTGGGCGCTGGCCGGTGGCTTCGAGCTGCTGCTGGCGTGCGACCTGGTCGTGGCCGCGGCGACGAGCAGGTTCGGCGTGCCGGAGGTCAAGCGCGCGCTGGTGGCCGGCGGCGGCGCCGCGATGCTGCTGCCGCGCCGGATCGCCTTCTCGGTCGCGCTGGAACTCCTGCTGACCGGTGAGCCCGTGACGGCGGAGCGGGCGGCAGCCCTGGGGCTGGTCAACCGGGTCGTGCCGGAGGGTGGCGCGCTGGCCGGGGCGCTCGAACTCGCGGCCAAGATCGCCGCCAACGGGCCGTTGGCCGTGGCAACGACCAAGCAGATCGCCCGGGCGCAGGCCGACTGGACGGTCGAGGAGGGCTGGCAGCGGCAGGCCGAGCTGTGCGCCCCGGTCTTCGCCTCCGAGGATGCCCGCGAGGGCGCGACCGCCTTCGCCGAGAAGCGCCCCCCGGTGTGGCTCGGCCGGTGACGGCGCGCTCCGTCGGGTGACCCGCGGTGCCGCGCCGCTCGAGGCCGGCCGCCGGGCCGGCACCGGGCGACACCGGGCAGGGGTACCGGCAGGGGCACCACAGGAACGCCATCCCTACGAGAAGCGGGAGCCGTTATGGCCGACGTCAGCCAGACCCGTCGGTCCGAGACCGACGGGATCCTGACCCTCACCTTCACCCGCGACGAGAAGCTCAACGCCGTCAGCCCCGAGATGATCGAGGCGCTGCGCCAGGCCGCGACCGATCTGGGTGATCGCGACGACCTCAAGGTGCTCGTGATCGCGGCGGAGGGCCGCTACTTCACGGCCGGCATCGACATCCGCCAGAGCGGCGCCGGTGGCAAGCGCGGGTACGCCGCGGACGGCAGCTTCAGCCCGCGGCGGCTGCGCCGTGAGTACCGGCGGCTGCACCTGGTCTTCGACGAGCTGGAGGCGGTCGAGAAGCCCGTCGTCCTGGCCGCGCACGCGCCGTGCCTGGGGGTCGGCCTCGAGCTGGCCGCGTCCTGCGACTTCCGGCTGGCGTCCACCGCCGCGGTGTTCTCCCTGCCCGAACTGCCCGCGCTCGCCGTCATCCCGGGCTCCGGGGGCATCAGCCGAGTGACCAGGCTGGTCGGCCCGCACTGGGGCAAGTGGCTCGCGTTCGGGGAGGAGGTCGACGCCCACCACGCCCGGGACATCGGGCTCGTGCACGCCGTCTACCCGGCCGAGGAGTTCTCCGAGCGGGTGAGCGCCTTCGCCCGCAAGCTGGCCCGGCTGCCCTCGGAGGCGGCGGGCGTGGCGAAGGCGGCCGTCGACATCGCCGCGAGCGTCGACCGGCAGACGGCGCGCGACTTCGACCGCTTCGCCAACACCATCCTGTTGACGTCGGACGAGCACCGGGCGCTGACCCGGGCCTTCGAGACACGCAAGAAGTCCGCTGAGTAGATCTGACGTCCAGTGGCTCTGGCGTCGAGCAGATCTTCGAGAGACCTGACGTCGAGGGGACCTGACGCCAGGGGATCTGATGCCGAGGGGTGCTGACGATGCCTGCGTCAGCACCCCTCGGTGTCGCCTGTGCGTTCCGGGTCAGCCGGCCTGGCCCAGGTAGGCGCGCTCGATCCGGCTCTCGTCGGCCGCGAGCTCCTTGGCGTCCCCCCGGAGCACGACGTCGCCGTGCGAGAGGACGATCGCCGTGTCGGAGACGCCGAGGGCGAGCGCCACGTGCTGCTCCACGAGGATGCAGGCGACGCCGGACTCGTCCGCGACCCACCGGATGACCGGCAGGAGAGACTCGACGATCACCGGCGCGAGGCCCATGCTGAGCTCGTCGATGAGAAGTACCTTCGGGTCCTGCATCAGCGCCCGGCCGATCGCCAGCATCTGCTGCTCGCCGCCGGAGAGGTTCCCGGCCGCCACCTTCATCCGGGGCCGCAGGCCGGGGAAGTGGTCGAGAACCTGGTCGACCGTCGTGCCGCCGCGACGGGCGGCCAGCTTCAGGTTCTCGTGGGTGGTGAGGCTCTTGAACAGCGAGCGGTCGTCCGGCACGAGCACCAGCCCCGCGCTCACCGCGGAGCGCGCCGAGCCGGGCTTCACCGCCACCCCGCCGATCTCGACGTGCCCCGCCAGCGGCGGCAGCAGGCCGGCGATCGTCATCAGCAGGGTGGTCTTGCCCGCCCCGTTCGGTCCGATCAGCGCGAGCACCTCACCGGCCTTCAGGGTGAGGTCGGCGCCGCGCACGACCGGCCGGCCGGCCGTGTAGCCGGCGTCCATCCCGGCGCACCGCAATGCGGCGGTCATCGCACCTCCTCCGCATGCACGCGCTCCGTGTGCCCGTGCTCCGCGTGCCCGTGGGTCGTGCCCAGGTAGGCGCGGGTGACCTCCGGGTTGCGCTGGATCTCTGCCGGTGTGCCGACCACGACTACCTCCCCGAGGTTGAGCACCACGATCCGGTCGCACACGTCCAGGACGAGGCCCATGTCGTGGTCGACCATGACGATGGTGATGCCGGCGTCGCGGATGGCCCGCAGCCGCTCGCCCAGCCAGCGGCTCTCGGTCGTGTCCAGCCCGGCGGCCGGTTCGTCCAGCAGGACGATCGCCGGACGCCCGGCCAGCGCGCGGGCGACGGAGACCAGCTGACGCTGCCCGACGGACAGCTCCCGCACCGGGGCTTCGGACACCGCCTCGAGATGCAGGATGGTGAACAACCGGTCGATGTCTACGGGCGACGGCGTGGCGCGGTCGCCCGACGAGCGGACCGCCATCGTGCCGGTCTGGACGTTCTCCCGGACGCTGAGATCGTCGTACAGCTCGATGCCCTGGAAGGTCCGGCCGAGGCCGCGCCGGCTCCGCTGATGGGGTTTGAGCCCGTCGAGCCTGCGGCCGAGGAACTCGATCGACCCGGTCGCGTCGGCATAGCCGCTGATCGCGTCGATCAGGGTCGTCTTGCCGGCGCCGTTCGGGCCGATGAGGCCGACGATCTCGCCGCGGTTGACGTCGAAGCTCACGTCCTGGTTCGCGACGACGGCGCCGTAGCGCACGCCGACGCCGCTGACCCGTAGCAGCGGGCCCGCCGTGACCTCGTGGGTGTCGTGGGGTACCGCCCGCTCGGAGGCTGTGGTCGCCGCGACCGCGTCCCCGGACGGCGCGTCCCCGGCCTGTGCGTTCCCGGACGGCCGGGCGAGGGAGGCCGGCGATCGGCGTCCGAGCCTGGTGCGCAGCGCGCCCAGATGTTCGTGCACCGGCCCGACGATGCCCTCCGGGTTGAGGATGACGGTGAGCACCAACAGGACACCGCTGACGGTCGTGTAGTAGTTGCCCAGGGCCACCGCGTCACGGTGGAGGAGGAAGGCCGCCAGGGTCAGCACCCCGACCACGCCGGACAGCGCCGGGATCAGCTTCGGCCGGATCTCGGCGACGATCGCGAGGACGGGCAGCCCGACCAGCAGAACGTAGACGCCCAGCGGCAGGCCCTTGTCGACCAGGGTGAAGATGATGCCGCCCGCGCCGATGAGCCCGGCGTTGATGCCGCCGGACACCGACGTGACGCCGGCCAGGTACGCGGTGGCGAACAGCGCGACGCAGCCCATCGCGGTGTACGAACTCGAGTCCGCCACGGTCTGCTGGTAGGCCAGCATGGCGCCGCCCAGCCCGGCGAGGAACCCGCCGATGGCGAAGGCGACGAGCTTCACCTGCGACACGGAGATGCCCGAGGCGGCGGCCGACCGTTCGTTGGCGCGCACCGCCAGCATCGCCGCCCCCAGCCGGCTGCGGCGCAACAGCACCACGCCACCGGCCACCAGCAGCAGGACGACCAGGCAGAACAGGCCGAACGTGAGGCGTGGGTAGCCGGCGCCGGCGCCGATCCCGAGATTGACGCCGAAGAGGGTCGGGTCGTCGATCGGCGAGCCGTTGAACCCGCCGTTGAGGTCCTTGTTGGTGAACCACAGCTTCTCGAGCACCACCGCCAGCGCGAGCGTGGTGACCGCCACCGGCAGGCCGCGGATCCGCAGCGCCGGCAGGCCGACCACCACCCCCACGATCGTCGCGAGGACGGCGGCGAGCAGCGGCGCGATCGGGAACGGCACGTGCAGCTGGTGCTGGATCCGGGTCAGCGCGAACGCGCCGACGCCGGCCAGGGTCAGCTGCGCCAGGGAGATCTGGCCGCTGAAGCCGGTGACGACCACCTGGGACAACGCGATGATCGCCAGGACGATCGTGGTGATGATCGCTGCCCGGTGGGAGCCGTGCGTCGCCGCCAGCGCGGCGAACCCGGCGGCGGCGATGACCACACCGGGCAGCACCATCGACTTCGGCCGCGGCGCCCGGCCGAGGGTCTGCTGCACGATCGAGCCGCGCGAGGGCAGGGTCTGCCCCCGGAAGACCAGGAAGATCAGGATGACGGCGAGCGGGACGAGCTCGGCGAGGCCGGACGACGGCAGCCAGCTTTTGGTCTGCAGGTTCGTGGCCTCCGACTGCAGCATGCCGATGACGAGCCCGGCGGAGACCGCCGTACCGATCCTGGTGAAGTTCCCGACGAGCGCCGTCGCCAGCGCCGGGACGATGAACAGGGTGTAGGACACCGGGGTGAGCGGAACGATGGGCGCGATGAGGATGCCGCCGACACCGGCGATCATGGTGCTCAGGGCCCAGTTGACCAGCGCGATGCGCTGCGGCGACAGCCCGGTGACCAGAGCGCCCTTCTCGGACTCGGCCGCCGCGCGGGTGGCCAGGCCGAACCGGGTGAGCCGGAACCACAGGGTCAGGACGACCGCCATCACGATGATGATGCCGGCGAACCAGAGCCGGTCGCCGGGAACCCGCTGCCCGGCGACGGTGTAGATACGCGTCGGCAGGATGGCCGCCACCGAGACCGCGGTCGTGCCGACCTGGACCGCGAGCAGCGCCTGCATGACGATCATCACGCCGATCGACGCGACGGCCTTCGCGGCGGTGGGCGCCGTCCGCATCGGGCGGAAGACGGCCGCGTAGAGCAGCGCTCCCAGCGCCGCGGCGACCACCAGCGAGAGTGCGAACGCCGCCGGGAAGCCCACCCCGTCGATCCCGAGATCGACGGTCCCGGTTAAACCGGGGATCGGGTTGAGCAGTTTCCCCTGCCGAAGGAAGGCATAGGTGTAGGCGGTGTAGAGGGCGACCGCACCGGTGGCGAAATTGACCACACCCGAGCTGCGGTAGGTGAGGACCAGGCCGAGTCCGAGCGCCGCGTAGACGGCGCCATTACCGAGGCCGAGGATCAGGAAGATGAGGTCGGTGCTACCCATGCCGGTGCGGCCGCCCTTCTAGATGAGGCCCGGACTCAGTTGTCGATGGTTTCGGGCTGCGTGCCCACGCCGTCCTTCACCGTCAGGACGATCTCTCCCGCGGAGCACACCGTGGTCAGGCCGGGAAGCTGCTTGCCGTCGCAGGTGAAGGTGACCCCTGCACCGGCCGGCAGCGGGACGTCCTTGGCCTGCGCGATGGCGGCGAGGATCGAGCTGCTGGTGACGGGGCCGGTCAGCTTGGCGGTGGCCCGGATCAGGCCGAGCATTCCCTGGTAGCCGACCGGCGTGTAGCCCGAGATCGACGCGTCGGGCGCGTACTTGGCCATCACGGTCCGGTAGAGCTGTGCCTCGGGATCGTCGGTCGCGATCGAGGAGACGCCGAAGACCTTGGCGCCCTCTATCGCGCCGCCCACGGCATCGACCGTCGCCGGGTCGAGGCAGCCGGTGATGCCCAGCTTGGGAATGGTCGGGTCGACCACACTGAGCGCCTTCAGCGCCGTCGTGCAGCCGGTGGAGTTGAAGATCAGGATCGCGGCGTCCGGCTTGCCGGCGAGGCCACTGGTCACCTGGGGCGTCGCGTCCGCCGTGCCGGGCGTGACCGGCACGACGGTGAACTCGATACCGGCCGCCTTGAACGCGGGGACGCCGATCTTGGCCGCCCCGCCGGTCGCGGCCGGCACGTCGGTCACGAAGGCGGTGACCTTCTTGTATCCCTGCTCGGCCGAATACGTGGCCATCGCGGAAAGGGTCGCGGCGAAGCCGCCCGTCCACATGTAAGCGTTCTTGCTCGTGAACTCGCCGCTGCTCGCCCCGGCCACCGAGACGTACGGGATGCCGGCCTTGGTGATGATCGGCACGATGGACTCACCGAAGCCGGTCGTGGTGACCACGACGGCCGCGACCTTGTCCTCGACCATCTGGTTCGCGCACTTCACCGACGAGGCGACGTCCTCGAGGATGCCGCAGCGGTCGATCTCGATCGGGTGGCCGCCGATGCCACCCAGATGGGCGTTGGCGTATTCGGCCGCCGCGACGGCGGCGTCGCCGATCTCAGGGTCGGACAACGCGGGACCACCCTCGGTGTTCAGTAACCCGATCTTCACCGGGTCGCCGCTGGCGGCCTGGCCGGGGAAGTAGGTTGCGAGGGCGGCGGGAATGGCAGTGCTGGCGGTGGTCGGGGCGGAGCCACCGCCGTCCGACCCGCTGTCGCTGCCGCAGGCTGCCACCCCGATCAGCGTTGCCGCGGCGATGGCCGCCACCGCCCCGCGGCGTGTCGCCCGGGTCGCGAGTCTGTGTTCCGTCTGGATCATGTGTCGTCCCGCTCGTGTAAGGCGGGCGGCCGTGCACCCGCGTCAGTGATCAGCCCGCCCGAAAAGCAAGCAGGTAGATGATTGAACTAGATTAGTAGGCCACCAGCTAGATTTTGTCAATGATCTAACTAGGTGACCTGTTGCTGGTCGTTCCGCCCGTGACCGGCGCGTTCGGGTGCGATCGGTGCTCAGGCCGGGTGGGTGAGTGCGCTCCGGGAGGTCCTGGTCCGCAGGTGGGCGGCAGCACGGGGGAGCCCGGTGAGCGTCCGGCAGGCGGCCCGCGGCGGGAGCGGGGCCGGAGCCCGGCGAAGGGCGAGGCACGGACGATGGGCGGGGCACGAGCGCGGGGCAGGGCACAGGTGACGCGGGGCAGGGCACAGGTGAGAGGTACGGCTCGGGTGAGGCGTCGGGGTCAGTGCAGTCCGCCGTCGACCCGGATGAGTGATCCGGTGGTGTAGCTCGAGGCCGGGGAGGCCAGGTAGAGCGCGGTGGTGGCGATCTCCTCCGGATTCCCGGCGCGGCCGGCCGCGTTCTTCCACGTCCGCTTGCTCTCGTCGGGCCAGCGCTTGGAGATGTCGGTGAGGAACGGCCCCGCGGAGATGGTGTTCACCCGGACGTTGGGCGCGAACTCCAGGGCGAGCACGGTGGTCAGCGCGTTGAGCGCCGCCTTCGCGCCGGCGTACGGCCCGAACCGGGGGGACGGGAACAGCGCGCCGCTGGACGAGATGTTGATGATGGAGCCGCCGTCGCCGTCGTGCATCCGCTGCCCGATCAGCGAGCTCAGCCGGAACGGGCCCTTGAAGTTGACCCCGATCACCTTGTCGAAGAGGTCCTCGGAGGTCAGCGCCGAGGACGGCGCCAGCGGCGACATGCCGGCGTTGTTGACGAGGACGTCGACCCGGCCGAAATGGCTGTAGGCCCGGTCGACGAGGTGATCGCACTCGTCCCAGCGCCCGACATGGGCCGCGACCGGCAGGGCTTTCCGGCCGAGCGCCTCGACCTGCGCCGCCAGCTGCTCGCAGCTGTCGAGCTTGCGGCTGGCGATCACCACGTCGGCGCCGGCGCGGGCGAAGGCCAGCACCATCTCCCGGCCGAGGC
The DNA here is from genome assembly GCF_900465275.1 of Parafrankia sp. Ea1.12. NCBI lineage: Bacteria > Bacillati > Actinomycetota > Actinomycetes > Frankiales > Frankiaceae > Parafrankia > Parafrankia sp. Ea1.12. The sequence goes on from NZ_UBIZ01000270.1 coordinate 25,074, forward strand.
CCCGGCTGCCGCCGGTGACCAGGACGATCTTGCCGGTGAGGTCGAACAGTCCGGCAGGTTGGCCGTCGGCGCTGGTCACAGCCCGAATTCCTGCAGGACGTCCGCGTACCGCTCGCGGGCGGCGGCGCGCCGGGTCGGAAGGTGCTCGGTGGGGAAGAGGCCGGGCGCCGGCCGGTAGCCCTTCAGGACCTGCTTGGCGACGGTGGCCTTGTGCACCTCGGTGGGCCCGTCGGCGAGGGCGAGCTGCGGCACGCCGGCCCACCAGGCACCGAGCGGGGTCTCGTGGGTGGTTCCCAGCGAGCCGTGCAGGTGCAGTGCCCGCTGGATGATGTCGTGCTGCACCTGCGCCAGGGCGACCTTGCACATCGCGATGTGGGTGCGGGCCGCCCCGTGCGGCTGGGTGTCGATGATCCACGCCGTCTGCAGGACGAGCAGCCGGAACTGCTGGAGCTGGATCGCCGAGTCGGCGACGAAGCCCTGCACGAACTGGTGCTCGGCGAGGACCTTGCCCTGCGTGTGACGCGACAGCGCCCGCTCACACAGCATGTCGAAAGCCCGCTGGCACTTGCCCACGACCCGCATGGCGTGGTGGACGCGGCCGCCGCCGAGCCGGGCCTGGGCGACCTTGAAGCCTTCGCCCGGCGCGCCGAGCATGGCGTCCAGCGGGACCCGCACCCGGTTGTAGCGGATGTAGCCGTGGATGCCCTCGTCGAAGTCGTCCCGCTCGTTGATGGTGCCGACGTTGCGCAGGATCTCGATGCCGGGCGTCTCGGCGGGCACCACGAGCATGGACATCCGCCGGTGCGGGGCGGCGTCGAGGTCGGTGACCGCCATGACGATCAGGAAGGCCGCGTAGCGGGCGTTCGAGGAGAACCACTTCTCGCCCTCGATGACCCATTCGTCGCCGTCCCGGATCGCCGTGCAGGCGAACTCCTTCGGGTCGGCGCCGCCCTGCGGCTCGGTCATCGAGAAGCACGAGACGATCTCGCCGTCGAGCAGCGGCTGCAGGTAGCGCTGCTTCTGCTCCGGGGTGCCGAACATCGCGAGGATCTCGGCGTTGCCGGTGTCGGGAGCCGCCGTGCCGAAGACGGTGGGCGCCCAGTAGGAGCGGCCGAGGATCTCGTTCATCAGCGCGAGCTTCATCTGGCCGAAGCCGTGGCCGCCCAGCTCCGGTCCCAGGTGACAGGCCCACAGCCCCTGCTCGCGGACCTGCGCCTGCAGCGGCTTCAGGATGGCTCGCGACGCCTTGTTGTGGACGTCGTACGGATCGCCCCCGTGCGGGAAGAGCAGGTCGAGGGGTTCGCACTCCTCGCGGACGAATCGTGCCATCCAGTCCAGCTTCTCCTGGAACTCAGGCTCGGTCGAGAAATCCCACATGCGTCGCTCCGCGGTCGGTCGAGGCCGTCGAGGCCGTCGATATCGAGGCCCCGGAATGTAGAGGCCCTGGAATTCGGATTCAGGTGTCGAGGTGGGCCCGGTCGTCGCCCGGCCGCCGGTCGTGGGCGGATCCGACCTCGACGCCGCGGGCCTGCGCCAGCAGCGCGACCACCCGTTCGTAGTGCTCGGCGGGTGCGCCGAACAACACCTCGTCGACCTTCACCCGGCGCAGGTACAGGTGCAGGTCGTGCTCCCAGGTGAAGCCGATGCCGCCGTGCGCCTGGAGCGCCTCGCCGGCGAGTGCGCTCATCCCCTCGGCGGTGAACGCCTTGGCCGCGCTCGCTGCCAGATCACCGTCGTCGGCCCCGGCGTCCAGCGTCATCGCGGCGTAGTAGGTCGCGGCGCGGGCGCCCTTGACGAGCGTGAGCATGTCCGTGACCTTGTGCTTGACCGACTGGAAGCTGCCGAGTGGCCGGCCGAACTGCTCGCGCACCAGAACGTGCTCGACGGTCATCTCGAGCAGCCGTTCCCCGGCGCCGAGGGCGTCCGCGGCGGTGAGGACGCCTGCCGCGGCCACCAGCCACCGCACCTGCGCGGGCCCGCTCGCGGCGACGTGGGTCGCGGGTACCCGGATGCCGGTGAGAGCCACGTCGTACCAGCCGCGCGTCTCGTCGAGCGTGCGGCGGCGGCGGGTGCCGCCGGGCGGCGTCGGCACCAGGACGGCGGCGGGACCGTCGTCCGTCGAGGCGGTCACGAGCAGCCAGTCGACGGCCGCGGCGGCCTGGACCGCCGTCACATGGCCGTCGAGAACCAGCGCGTCGCCGTCGCGTGCCGCGCGCACCGTGCCGTGGTGGGCGAGGCTGGCCCGCGCCTGGCCGTCGGCCAGCGCGGCCGCCACCGGGCCGAGCTCGGGGTGTCCGGACCGGGCCGCGGCGAGCGCCACCAGCGCGGTCTCGACGACCGGGCCGGGGGCGACCACGCGGCCGATCTCCTCGGCGACCAGGCTCAGCTCGACCAGCCCCTGGGCGGAGCCGCCCAGCTGCTCGGGCGCCGCGAGGCCGGTCCACCCGAGTTCCACGCCGTGCTGCCACAGTTTGTCGTCGATGTCGCCGCCGGAGCCGACGAGCGAGCGCACGCGGGCGGGAGGGCAGTGGGTGGACAGCATCGTTCGAGACACCTCGCGGAGCATCGCCTGCTCCTCGGTGAGTTCGAAGTCCACTGGGCAGTCGCCCTCCTCGTCGCTGGACCCGCGGACCGTGACGGCCGGCGGCGATCCGCATGATATAGACCAATAATCTAATTATTTGCGGTGGTTGGCAAGGAACTCTGGCGGAGGAAACCCACGGGAGGGATCCGGTCGCTCACGCGAGCCGGGCGATCTCGACCTTGAGGAGTTCGTCGAGCGTGTCGGCCGGAGGTGCGGGGAGCGTGACCGGGGCCTCGCGGGTCGGCAGCAGCACGACGGCCGTCCCGGGGGTCGTCGTCTCACCGCGCTGGTTCTGGCAGCTCAGCTCGAGGTGCACCTCGTTGCGGCCGTCCACCTGCACCTTGTCGACGACCCGCCCACGCACCCAGGTGGTGTCGCCGACGTAGTTGAACCGGCGGTGCTCGCAGCGCAGCCGGAACAGCCAGCCGTCGTCGCCCATCCAGTCGGTCAGCGCGTGGGTCAGCCAGGTCTCCCGCATGGCGCCGTAGTCGTAGCTCATCGGCAGCCCGAGCTCGGCGGCGCGCTCGGGCTCCCAGTGCAGGCGCTGCACGGTGTCGGGGATGTTGCGGGAGTTCGGCGGGTACAGCCCCGGCGCCTTCCTGCGGATCCTGCGTGAGATCCCGTACGCGCCGGGCGGGGTGAGCTGCATGCCCCAGCCGACGTGCCAGACGACGATGTCGGTGACGACGAGCGGGCCCTTGACCCGCGGCTGGATCTCCTCGCCGATCTCGACGTCCTCGAAATAGCGGGTCACGGCGCCGCGACGGGTCTCGCGGTCGTAGGCCGCGTCGATCTCGGCGAGCTGGGAGTCGGAGTAGGGCGAGAAGTCGACCGGCGGCTTGGCCGACGACCGCTGCCGGCTGGTGTGGCGTTCGGCGTTGATCCAGGTGCCCCGCTGGACGGCCACGATCTCACCCGCGCCGTTGGCGAACAGGAAGTCGTTGGTCACGTGCGCCGACCGGCCCCCGAAGCTGCTCCGCTTGTCCTGGACGCCGACCTGCGCCCGGATCATCCGGCACCGGTCGCCGGCCCGCAGCGGCCGGTAGTACTCGAACTCCATGGCCGCCTGGTACGAGCCCAGGCCGGCGAAGGGGTCGCCCTTCAGTAGCTGCTTCTGCTCCGGCGTCGGGTCCGGTGCGGCGTTCTCGCCCATGCAGTAGAGGAAGTTCGGGGGAGCGATCAGCCCGCCCCAGCGGGTGGTGCGGCCGTAGTCGCGCTCGCAGTAGAGCGGGTTGTCGTCGCCGTAGCCGTAGGCGAAATGGCGGGTGGCGTCGACGTGCACCTCGGTGATGTGCGGCGGGCGCAGGCGCTGCGGAACCCCGGTCCGTCGCCGCGCCCGTTCGAACGCCTCGTCGGTGAGGACGCCGTAGGTCGAGGTCTGCTGTGTGGTCATACCCGTTCTCCTCTTCTCCCGTCGCGTCGGTCGAGTCCTCGAGCTCCCGCGCCCGTCGAGCCCGTCGAGGTGCGCGGCGTCGTCGCGGCCGCCGTGGTGTCCCCGGCGCGTGTGTCAGGTCGCGGTGGGCCGGCGGGCGAAGATCTGTTCCCGGACGAGGGCGCGGCTCACCTTCAGCGACGGGGTACGCGGCAGCGCGTCGACGATCGCGAGGTCGACCGGCCGCTGGTAGCGCGTCAACCGGGCCGAGAGGAACTCCATCAGCTCCGCCTCCGTCGCGGGCGCGCTCAGCGTGACCGCGACCACCGGGACCTCGCCCAGCCGCGGGTCGGCGATCCCCACTGCCGAGGCCTCGTCGACCGCCGGATGCTGGGCCAGGGCCTCCTCGATCACGCTCGGTGGGATCTTGAAGCCGCCGCGGCTGATCGCGTCGTCGGCCCGGCCGTGGATGAACAGGAAGCCGTCGTCGTCGATCGAGGCCAGGTCGGTGGTGCGGATCCAGGCACCACCGTCGTCGGACAGCTGTCCCCCGCGTGCCTCGAGCAGCCCGACCGCGCCCGGCGCGAGAACCGTCGCGCTGTCGCGATCCACCACCCGCAGGTCGATGCCGTCGTACGCGCGCCCGACGCTGCCTCGCTTGCGAGTGCCCCATTCCCGCTTGTCGTCGATGGTCCAGCCGGCGATCGCGCCGGCGAACTCGGTGGCGCCGTAGGTGCCGAGGACCGGGACCCCGTAGCGGTCTTCGAAGGCGTCGGCGAGTTCGGCGGGCAGGGGCGCGGTCCCCGAACCGACGGCGAAGACGTTCTCGAAGACGTCCCGAGGCAGGTCGGCGTTGAGCACCATGCGCATCGCGGTCGGGGCGAGGCGGACATAGCCCGGCCGGTGGCGGCGGACGAGCTCGGCCCAGGCCTGGACCTCGAACTTCTCGAGCAGGGCGATGCTCCTGCCCTCCATCGCGTGGGCGATCGCGAAGTAGAGGCCGCTGATGTGGGCGAGCGAAGCCCAGAGGATGGCGGTCCGCCGGTGCAGGCGAAGCTCCCGGCCCTCGTCGACGGGGGTTCCCGCGGCGCGGAACGCCGCGGCCATCCGCTGGTAGGTGAGCTCGACGCGCTTGGGCCGGCCGGTGGTGCCGCTGGTCATCATGAGGACGGCGACGTCGGCGGCGGGCTTGTACGCGGGGGACGACGGGGCCGGCATCGGGTGCCGGACGAACGCCCGGCCGGGGCCGGTGCACAGCGCGATCGCGCCGACAGCCGCCGTGGCCTCGACCATCGCGGCGCGGGTCCAGTCCTCCTTGTCGGCGACCACCACGTCGGGTGCCAGATCGACGATGTCCTCGGCCAGGCCGGTGTCCCCGAGATGCGGGCTCAACGTCACGACCGTCCGGCCGGTGGCGATGGTGGCGATCACGGAGCACAGCTGGCCGGGACGGTTGCGCAGCACGATCCCGATCTGCCGGGCCCGCGGGTACTCGGCCAGCAGCGCGTCCAGATCGGTGATGGCGTCGGCGTAGTAGGACCAGGGAAAGGTGCGGTCACCGAAGGTCAGCGCGGTCGCGGCGGGGTCGAGCGCCAGCACGCCGAAGATCCGCCGGGCGATCAGGCTGCGGGCGCTGTCTCCGACGGACGACGCCGAGTCATGCGTGCTCATGCGGGCCTTTCCGGATGGTCGATTCCGTGGCGAGCGGGCGGTACCGCGCCATGACCGAGGCGGTCCAATCCGTTCACCGTGCACTATAGGTGCAATAAGATAACTGATAGGTCGGTTGCCGGCGAGCGTCCGCCGTCGCTCGGCCGCCCTCTGCGATCTTGTGGTGGCGGTGCGGGCCTCGAGTGCGGCCACGTTGACAGGCGGAGAGTCGCCTCCTAGCTTGTTCTCTCAGCAGAATTATGTTCAAGGTAGTGAACTCGATGAAGGGGGTTGCCGTGCGGGACGCCGTCATCGTCGAAGCGGTACGGACGCCGATCGGTCGGCGCAACGGCACGCTGCGAGGCGTTCACCCGGTCGATCTGGCCTCGGACGTGCTCCGGACGCTCACCGAGCGCGCACAGGTCGCACCCGAGCTCGTCGACGACGTCATCTTCGGGTGCGTCACCCAGATCGGTGATCAGTCGACGAACGTCGCCCGCCTGGCCGTGCTGGCCGCCGGCTGGCCGGAAGGCATTCCCGGCGTGACGCTGGACCGGGCCTGCGGCTCGAGTCAGCAGGCGCTCCACTTCGCCGCGGCCGGGGTGATGGCGGGCCAGTACGACCTCGTCGTCGCCGGCGGCGTCGAGTCGATGAGCCGGGTGCCGCTGGGCTCGGCCCGGGCCGTCGGCGAGCCGTTCGGCCCCCGGGTGCGCGCGCGCTACCAGCGGGACAGCTTCAGCCAGGGTCTCGGCGCCGAGGAGATCGCGCACCGGTGGGGCCTGTCCCGGACCCGGCTCGACGAGTTCGCCCTGGAGTCGCACCACCGCGCGATGGCGGCCGCCGACTCGGGCGCGTTCGACGCGCAGCTCGTCCCTGTCGAGGGACCGGACGGCGTCCTCACCGCCGACGAGGGGGTGCGGCGGGAGACGACGCTCGAGAAGCTCGGTGCGCTGAAGCCCGCGTTCCGCGAGGACGGGGTGATCCACGCGGGCAACAGTTCCCAGATCTCCGACGGCAGCGCGGCACTACTGATCACGACCAGCGAACGGGCGGCCGAGCTGGGCCTGCGACCGCTCGCGCGCTTCCACGCCGGTACGGTCGCCGGTGACGATCCGGTGATCATGTTGACCGCTCCGATCCCCGCGACGGAGAAGGTCCTGAAGCGGGCGGGGCTCACGATCGCCGACATCGGCGTGTACGAGGTGAACGAGGCGTTCGCGAGCGTCCCGCTCGCCTGGGAGATCGAGACGGGCGCCGACCACGCCCGGCTGAACCCGCTCGGCGGCGCGATCGCGGTCGGCCACCCGCTCGGTGCCTCGGGCGCGATCCTGATGACCCGGATGATCCATCACATGCGCGACCACGGCATCCGCTACGGCCTGCAGACCATGTGCGAGGCCGGTGGCATGGCCAACGCGACCGTCATCGAGCTGATCGATGCCTGACGCCGGGCCAGACCCGGCCGCGGCATCGACGGTTTCTCCCGCCCGTCGCCCCGAGGAGCGTCATGAACCTGAAGTCCGTCCCGGCATTCGTCACCGGCGGCTCGTCCGGCCTGGGCCTCGCGACCGCGCGACGCCTGGCCGCCGCGGGAGCGGAGGTCGCGATCGCCGATCTCAACCCGCCGGGAGAGGATGTCCTCGCCGCGCTCGGTGACCGGGCCGTGTACATCGAGACCGACGTCGCCGACGAGGCCTCGGTGAACCACGCCCTGGACATGGCCCAGCAGGTGCACGGCACGCTGCGCGCTGTCGTGCACTGCGCCGGCCGCGGCGGAGACCGTGTCCGCATCCTCGACCGGGACGACCGGCCGGGTGCCCTGGACACCTTCGCCGAGGTCGTGCGGGTGAACCTGATCGGCACCTACAACGTGCTGCGCCTGGCGGCCGCGCGGATCGCCGCGGGCGAGCTCGTCGACGGCGAGCGTGGCGCCGTCGTGCTGACGGCCTCGGTCGCCGCGTTCGACGGCCAGATCGGGCAGACGTCCTACACCGCGTCGAAGGCGGGTGTGCACGGGATCACGCTCGTGGCCGCGCGCGACCTGGCCAGCCGGCAGATCCGCGTCAACACGATCGCGCCCGGCGTCTTCGACACCCCGATGCTGGCCCGGCTGCGCCCGGACATCCGCGAGGCGCTCGAGCGCACCGTGCCCCATCCCAGTCGGCTCGGCTCACCCGAGGACTACGCCCACATGGCGATCAGCCTGCTCGAGAACCCGTATGTGAACGGCGAGACCGTCCGGCTGGACGGGGCCATCCGGATGGCCCCTCGCTGAACCATCCCGTCCGCCGGCCGCCGGCGAAACCCGCCTGAACGTCCGTCCGAAACGGGTCCGGCGGCCGGCGCGCCGGCCGGGTCAGGAGAACAGTTCGACGACGGACTTGTTCCTGAGGTCGTCCTTGAGCAGGTACTGGGCCGCGGCCTCCATGTGCGAGCGCCAGTGCCGCTCCGCCATGTCGGCGTTCCGGTTCCGGATCAGGCTGATGAACCTCTCGTACGAGCGGATCACCCGCTGGAAGCGCTCCGGCGTGTCGTTCTCGTCGTAGCGCTGGACCCGCGTGCGGATGTGCGTCGCCACGATGTCCTGCAGGACCGCGCCCTGGACCGCCAGGGTTCTGTTGCCCGAGCGCTGCAGGATCAGTTCGTGGAAGCGGTAGGTCAGAGACGACCAGACGTCGGGGTCCGGCACGAACGTCCCGTGCTTGGCGACCTCGGCCTTCAGCGCCTCGACCACCTCGGTCAGATCGGCGATGTCCTGGTCCTCGCGCCGCTGCGCGAGCAGCCGCGCACAGGCCGGCTCGGAGACCATCCGGGCCTGGTAGACGTCGTCGATCGTCGTCCCCTGGATCTGCAGCTGCAGCCCGACGGCTCGGGCGGCGACCGAGAGGTCCGGCGTGGTCACCTGCGCCCCGCCGCGGCTGCCCCGGCGGACACTGATGAGCGACTCGGCCTCGAGGATGCGGAACGCCTCGCGCAAGGTTGGCCGCGACACACCGAACTGCTCCATCAGCTGGGTCTCGGGTGGCAGGGTCTGCCCGGTCCGCAACTCGCCCCGCACCACCTGACCTCGCAGGTGAGTTGCGATGATCTCAGCGGTCTTCGGGGCGCGCACGATCATGCCGACCTGCGCAGTCGAGCTTCTCAAGCCGCTCACGCACGCTCCAAATCGTCAGCTAGGTGTGAATAGAGTAGCTGGTGCTCTGATTGGCGTCAGATTCGTAGAGTACCGCTCTCCCTGCAGATGGTGATGTAGTAAAATTGTTAAGCTAAGTTAGCGTTAATGATAGCGTGGGTAGCGCCCGAGCCCCACGCGGGGGCGTGGTGGCCGCCTCGGAGCCGGGACACCCGGATCTCCCGCCCCTCGTCGAGCATCCGCCGGTGAGGCTGCGGGTGCTGAAGGTCACCTCCGCGAGCGTGTCGGGATCGCGTCCGCAGATCCCCACTCGGCAGCCTTCGGTCGACAGGTGGGCGGCGGTCGCGTGCCCGATGCCGCGCTGCTTCACCGGCTGCTTCGCGCGCTGACCAGATCCTCGCCGAGGCGGCTGCGGGTCTCGGATCCGCGGGCGGTGTCCGATCCGGCGGTAATGTCGGGCCCGCCCACACGGTCCGACCTGGTGCGGAGGTCGTCCCGCAGCCGGGCGAGCGTGCGCGCCATCGCCTTCGGAGTGCTGGTGGTGCGGCCGCTCAGCCGCTCGAACACCATGACGGGCGCCGCGCCGGAGAGCTCGAACGTCTGGCGGAGCCGGGTGCCGGCAGCGGTCGGGGTCAGCTCGAAGCGCCACAGCGTGCTGTCCGGCCTGGTACCGGTACGCACGGTGCGGTAGGCGAAGGCCACGCCCGGCTCGGCGGTGACGATCTCGCACTCCCGGCTCCAGCGGGCGCCCCGGAAACGGTTCCAGCCGCGGAAGCGGGCGCCCGGCAGCGGCGCGGCCGCGCCGTCGAGCCACGCGCAGCGGTAGCACTCCGGGCTGTGGCGCGCCATCCGGATGACGTCCGCGATCGCCTCGTACACCTGCTCCGGGGTGGCCTCGATGACGATCTCGGCCTGTCCTCGCAGGGTGACCGGTCCTGGGCTCGCGGCGGTGACGCCGTAGGCGGCGCGGACGCGGCGCTGGTAGCCACGGCGGGTGAGGGTGAGCAGCACCGGGAACACCGGCCCGAGCTGGGCGGCGGTCTCGGCCATCCGGGTCGGGTCGGCCGCGTCGAGCCACGGCAGTGCGAAGCCGAGCCGGATCCTGCTCCCGCGCTGCATCCGCTTCTCCATGGCGGCCAGTTCGTCGTCCGGTACCCGCTCGCGCAGGATCGGCACGACGATGGACTCCTCGACGGCAAGGTGCTCGTCCATCAGGGTGAACAGCGCAGTCGCGGCCGCGGCGAACTCGGCGGCGGCACCGGCCGAGCCCTCGGTCGGGCCCCCGGCTGCGGCCCGGTCGGAGGTGTCGTCCGACGCGCCGGTGGTGGCGGTCGCTGCCAGCCGGGCGAGTGCCGTGCGGACCCGTTCCATCAGCGGGTCCAGTACATCGTGGTCACCGGCGAGCCCGTCCAGGACGTCGAGCCCGTCCACGCGGTCGAAGGGGTCGGCGAACCGTCGCAGCAGCGGCCACAGGTGCGTGTCCTCGCCGACATGGTGGTGATGGATCACGTTGACGACCTCGTCGAGGTGCGTCCGCAGCGCGGTGAGCTGGGCCGGTCCGGCGTAGCGGCGGCCGGCGGCCAGCTGCGCGGCGAAGTCGGCCAGGCGGCGCGTCTCCGCGTGGATGCCCTCGTGAATCAGCAGGTAGGCGGTGGCGCTGGCCATCGGGGGTGCTCCCTTCCCTATGATCGATGCAGCGTGACAGTATTGGACCCAGTAGGGCTGGAGTTAAATTGGTCGGCAAGGCGACCCGCGCCTACCACTCGCCGCTGCGGGCCGCCCAGGCCCAGGCCACCCGCGCGGCGATCCTGGACGCCGCGGTCGTGGTCTTCGGTGAGCACGGCTACGCCGGGACCACGATGCGCGCCATCGCGGCTGAGGCCGGCGTCGCGGTCGAGTCGGTCTACGCACTGGCGGGCAAGGCACACCTGCTGGAGCTGGCGTTGGAACGCGCGGTGACCGGGGAAGGAGACGCCGACCGCGCGGACCTTCCCCTCGCCGAGCAGACCGGCTTCCGGGCGGCGCTGGACGCGCCCGACCAGCGTGAACAACTACGCCTGTTCGGACTGATGAGCATCGGCCCAGCCCGCCGTGTGGCGGCGATCAGCCGGGCGTTCATGCAGGCCAGCGTGGTCGACGAGGCTCTCGGGAAGCGTTGGCGGGAGCAGGAGGAACGGCGCTGCGCCGACATGCGGACGTTCGTCGCCGCGGTGGCGGCCCGGGGGCCGCTGCGGCCCGGGCTGACCGTCGACACCGCCACCCGCGACGTCTGGTCGACTCTCAACTGGTACACCACCTGGCTCCTGCTGGAGGAACGCCGCCTCGACGACCGTGCCTTCGCCCACTGGGTCGAGCACACCCTCGCGGCGCTGCTCCTGCCCGGCTGACGCGACCTGCCCGGCCACGATCTGACGTGGCGCTCGCCGTCGTGATCGCTGTGCTCGCGTCGCGGACATCTACCAGCGGGTCGGCCCTCGGCGGCGGCGGCGGTACCGGCGCGGGCCGTGGGCCAGCGGCTCGTTGCTTCGCCCATGATTGCGGGCAGGCTAGGGAAGTGAACTGTTTGTGGCGTGGCACGGGGGTGCGGGCATGGTGGCCAGACAGATGACCCCAGGCCGGGATCCTCCGATGACAGCGGCGTCACAAGTGGTGCTGCACGCGACGGATCAGACCCGGATCAGCCGGCTGGTGCTGCCGAGCGGTTGTGTGATCCGGAAGGAGCCGCTGGGCCCGGACGCGCAGCGCCGGGTGCGCCATGAGGTCGAAATCCTCGAACGGCTGGCGGGAGTCGAGGGCGTCGTGCACCTGGCCGCCGGGGCGGCGCAGTGCGCGGGATCGATCCTGCTGGCCGATGTCGGCGGCACGGCGCTGTCCCGGCGGGAGACCCCGCTGGAGCCGGTCGAGCTGATCGATCTTGCCGTGTCGCTGGCGCACGCGGTCGCGGGGATGCACCACCGGGGGGTGGTGCACCGGGACCTCTGCCCGGCGAACATCGTGGTGAGCGAGGACAGCGGGGCGCCGTACCTGATCGACTTCGCGCTCGCCACGACCTTCTCGGTGGTCCAGCCGGAGTTCGCCCATCACGGGGCCGCGGTCGGGACCGTGCCGTACCTGGCACCGGAGCAGACCGGACGGACCGGTCGTCCGGTCGACCAGCGGGCCGACCTGTACGCGCTGGGAGCCAGCCTGTACGAGCTGGCCACCGGCGCGCCGCCGTTCGGCACGGAGGACCCGATCAGGATCATTCATGATCATCTAGCTCGGGTTCCGGACCCGCCAGGGGCGGTCGAGCCGTCCGTGCCCCCCGCACTGTCCGAGATCATCATGCATCTGCTGGAGAAGGAGCCTGATGATCGCTACCAGACCGCCGAGGGGCTGGCGCATGACCTCGCGCTGGTGCGCCGCGGCGTGGTGGCGGTGCGCACCGGCGAGCACGATCTCCCGACACAGCCACTGGCGCCCTCCCGGCTGTGCGGGCGGGACCGGGACATCGACCAGCTTGACGCGGCGTTCGCCGAGGCCGTCACCGGGAAATCCCGCGGGGTCCTCGTCGCGGGCGCGCCGGGTGTGGGCAAGACATCCCTGGTCAACGCGCTGCGGCCGATCGCGGCTGGCGTCGACGGCTGGTTCGTGGCGGGCAAGTTCGACCAGTACCGCCGCGACCAGGAGTATGACGGAGTCCGACAGGGGCTGCGGGCGTTGGGCCGGCTGTTGCTGGCCGAGCCCGAGGACTACCTGGCCGAGGTGCGGGAGCGGATGCTGCAGGGCCTGGGTCCCAACGCCGGCCTGGTGACGGCCACCGTGCCGGAGCTGGCGGCGCTGCTGAAGGTTCCGCCGGAGCCGGGCGATCCGATGACCGCCCAGGCGCGGCTGTCGCGCACACCGGTCGAGGTGCTGCGCGCGGTGGTCTCCCCGGCGCGGCCGGTGGTGTTCTTCGTCGACGATCTGCAGTGGGCCGGGCGTACTCCCCTGGGCTTCGTCGATCTGGTCTTCACCGGCGAGGAGCAGATCGCCGGGCTGTTGCTGGTCGCCGCCTACCGCGAGGGTGACGTCGACGCCGCGCATCCGCTGGCCCCGATGCTGGCCCGCTGGTCCGACCAGACGGACGGCCCGCACCAGCTGCGCCTGGGCAGCCTGTCGCCCGTGGGACAGGCGGCCATGGTCGCCGACATGCTTCATCTGGCTCCGGAGCCCGCCGCCCGGCTGGCGCGGGCGATCACGCCCTCCACCGGCGGCAATCCGTACGACGTCGTGGAGCTGCTCAACTCGCTGCGGCGCGAGGGCGTCCTGACACCGGGCGCGGGAGGCTGGCGATGGGACGGGAAGGTGCTGCGCCGCCGGCTCGACCGGGTGGAGGTGACCGCGCTCCTGGCCGCCCGGATGTCCGCGCTGCCGTCCGAGAGCGCCGAGCTGCTGGCGGTGATGGCGAGCCTGGCGGGCCAGGTAGATCTTGATCTTCTCGCGGCCGCGACAGGCCTGCCGCCGAGCGAGGTCGAGCGGCGGCTCACGCCCGCCTTCAGCGACGGCCTGCTGGTGCTGCAGTGCGACGGGCGACCCGGTGTCCGGTTCAACCACGACCGGACGCGCGAGACCGTGTTGGATGGCAGCCCGGCGGGGGAGCAGCGCGCACGCCGGCTGCGGCTGGCGCGGCGGCTGGCCGACCGGCCGGAGTTCTTCGCCGTGGCTGCCGAGCAGTACCTGCACGTCGTGGACATGGTGCGCAGCACCGGCGAACGGCGCAGCGTGGTCGCGCTCTTTCGTCGCGCCACCGAAGAAGCGAGAGTACTGAGTAACTATCCGCTGGTGGAGAGGTTGCTGAGCGCAGCGGTCAGGCTTGTCGACCCGACCGACACCGACATGTTGATCGCCGTCCACACCGACCGGCATGCCGCTCTGTACTGCCTCGGCCAGCTGGACGACGCGGACGACACCTACCGGACCATCGACCGGTTGTGCACCCGGCCGACCCAGCTCACGTCCGCCACGATGGTTCAGGTCATCAGTCTCACCAACCGGGGCCGCGCCGGCGAGGCGATGCGGCTCGGCCTCGGCCAGCTGCGGCGTCTCGGCATGTCGGTTCCGGAGGAGAACGCGCTCGACGAGGAGATCGACCGCGGACTCGACGAACTTCGTCGGTGGATCGACACCACCGGCGAGTCGGATGATCTGCGCAAGCCGGAGATCACCGACCAGTCCCGCCTCAGCACCATCAGGCTCGTCAACCGGGTCATGGTCGCGGCGTTCTTCTACGACCACACGGTGATGGCCTGGCTGGCCATCAGGACTCTGCAGATGTGGGAACGCTACGGCCCGGATCGTGCCCTGGTGGGCCCGGCCAGCCACATCCCGATCGTGACCATTGTGCGCAGGGGTGACTACCACACCGGGGCACGCGTCCTGCGACGGATCCTCGCGGTTGCGCGGGCTCGCAGCTATGAGCCTGACGTGTGGCAGGCACTCTTCATCTACGTGATCACCTGTGGCCACTGGTTCGAGCCTCTGGAGGACAACCTCCCCGACGGCCGTCGTGCGCTGGAGGGCCTTCTGCTGGGCGGCGACCTGCAGAACGCGTGCTGGACCCACTACGCACTGGTGTGCGACCTGTTGGACTGCGCTCCGTCGCTCGACGTCTTCGCCACGGCGGTCGAGGAGGCACTCGCCTTCGCCCTGCGCACCGGAAACGGGCACGCCGAAGCAACCTTCCGGTCCTACCTCTGGATGGTGCGGGCGCTACGGGAACCCGTCGAGCTGGCCGGTGGCGACGCGGCCGAGCTGAGCCTGCTGGCGGCCGACCCGTTCTCCCTCGCCAACCAGCATGTGGCCCGGGCTCTCGCCGCGGCGGTTCTCGACCAACCGGTCGATGCGGCGCGGCATGCCGCGGCCGTGATGCCCTGCGGGGCCGCGATCGGGACTAACTATCCCATGGCGGTGGCGCGGGTGCTGCTCGCGATGACGCTGGCGGCACGGGCGCGGGCCGCGGGAGCGGATCAGCGCGACGCCGTGCTGGACGAGCTCGACGAACTGATCGAGTGGCTGGCCGCGCGCGCGGCAGACGCACCGAGCAACTTCCTGCATCTGCTGCGCCTGGTGGAGGCGGAACGGGCGTGGGCCGTCGGGGACTTCCACGAGGCGGCGTACACGTTCGACGTGGCGCTGCGCGAGGCGTCAGCCCGGATGCGCCCATGGCACCGGGCGTTCACTCTGGAACGCGCCGCACGCTTCTACCTGTCACACAGCATGGAGGCGGCCGGCCTCGCGTTCCTGCGGGCCGCCCGGGGCCAGTACCTGGAATGGGGCGCGACGGCGAAGGTCAGCCAACTCGACTGGGCCTACCCGGCGCTGCGGACCGCCGCCATGGCCGCGCCCGCGGGGCCGATCGTCCTCCCGCAGGCGGAGCAGTCCGGGCGTCGCTCGACCGTGGCGACCGGCACTGTCGACCTGCTCGCCGTGGTCGCCGCATCCCAGGCGCTCAGCTCCGAGACCAGCGTGGACGGCCTGCAGGCGAAAGTGGTGGGAATACTCTCCGAGATGACCGGCGCCACCAGCGTCCACCTCCTGCTGCGAGAAAAGGAGCAGGACCGATGGCTGGTACTCACCGGAGCCGGCGGCACCGTCTCGCTCCAGGAAGCCGGCCGGCGGCGCCTGCTGCCGGTCTCGGTCATCCGCTACGCCACCCGCACCCACGAACCCGTCGTCGTCGCCAACGCCACCCGGGACGACCGCTTTCACCGCGACCCCTACTTCGCCGGACTCAACCGCTGCTCGCTGCTCGCCGTCCCCGTCATGACCCGGGGCAGCCTGCGGGCGATGCTCCTGCTGGAGAACCGGATGATCCGCGGCGCGTTCTCCACCGAACGCCTCGAAGGCATGATGATCATTACGGGGCAGCTCGCGGTCTCGCTCGACAACGCCCTGATCTACGCGTCGCTGGAACGCAAGGTCGCCGAGCGAACCAGGCAGCTGGCCGCCACGAACAGGCAGCTTGCCGCGGCGAACCACCAGCTCGAACAGCTTTCGATCACCGACCCGCTCACCGGGCTGGCCAACCGGCGGCGTCTTGAGGAGGTACTGGCCGTCGAGTGGGAACGGGCCCGGCAGCACGCCGGGCCGATTGCGCTCGCCATGGTCGACATCGACCACTTCAAGCTCTACAACGACCACTTCGGGCACGCCGCCGGTGACCGGTGTCTGCAGCGGGTCGCCGCATGCCTCGCCGGGAACATCGGCGACACCCTGCTCGCCGCCCGCTACGGGGGAGAGGAGTTCACCGTCGTGATGCCCGACACCGACCTGGCCACCGGTGCCCAGGTCGCCCGGCATCTGTGCCGTGCCGTCGAGGACCTGGCCGAACCGCACCCGCTGACGGCCGAGCGCATCATCACCGTCAGCATCGGCGTCACCGCGACAGTCCCCGCCGCCGCGGCCTCCGACGCGGCAACAGGCGACGGCATGGTCGCCTTTGTCAAGGCCGCGGACACCGCGTTGTACCGGGCGAAACACAGTGGACGTAACCAGGTGGAGACCGCAGTGCGGTAACGCTCGCCGCGGCCGGTGTCGCCGCCCTCCTCGCGAACCACGGCCTCTCGGCCTCCCGGGCCGCCCGGACTTCCCGCATCTCGGAGGACACCCGGATCTCTGAGGAGACCTCCGAGGACATCCGGACCTCGGGCGAACTCGAGCCCACCACCAGGTGACCGCCGTCGTATTAACCGGATTTGTGTCCAGCAATGTGGAAATACCGTGGAGGGGCGGGTCCGTCATCGGCTGAGCGCTCACGACGGTCGCGCCGAATCCCTCGCGTTCAGTCCGGACGGCCGGCACCTCGTCACCGGTGGCGACGACCACAAAGTCCGGATCTGGGATGTCGAGAGGGGGTCGCGGACCGAAGCCCACACCCCGGACGAGCACCACCGTAAGGTGACACACGTCGCGTACCATCCCGACGGCCGCAGGGTGGCAAGCACCAGCCATGACGGGAAGGTACGGATCTGGAACGTCGAGACCGGCCGGTGCCTACGGGGGTCGTGCGCAACAACCCGACCTACGCGACCGCCGTGGCGTACAGCCCGACCGGGGAGTACCTGGCAGCCGGCTCCGACCGTGGCGTCGACGACCCGGGCGGGATCGCGTCCATGGCCCTGTCGGCGGACGGCCGACGTCTGGCCACCGGCGACATCGAAGGGTTCGTGACGGTACGCGACCTGACGACAGGCGAGATTGTCCAGACGCTCCCGCCACGGGCCGGCTGAATCGGCCGTCCGCGCGCGACACCGGCCCGGCTTCCGTCATCCGGTTCACCGTCGGGTCCGCATATTCTGACCGTGTCGCCTCCAGGAGGAGTGGTCGGATGGCAGACCAGTCCGCGCGCCGCGTGGGGCGCCCGCCGTCCACGGTCGACGGGCGGACGGTGCCCGAGCGGCTGCTCGGCGTTGCGCTCAAGCTGTTCGCCGAAAAGGGCTTCGAAGGGACCTCGGTCCAGGACGTGGTGGCGGCGGCCGGAGTGACCAAGGGCGCGATGTATCACTACTTCGGCTCCAAGGACGACCTGCTCTACGAGATCTACGGGCGGGTACTGCGCATGCAGACAGACCGGCTCGAGAAGGCCGCCGCCCACGAGGGGCTGGTCGAGGAACGTCTTCACGCGGCGGCCGCCGACGTGGTGGTCACGACGATCGAGAACCTCGAAAGCACTACGATCTTCTTCCGTTCGCTGCACCAGCTGAGCGAGGAGAAGCAGAAGGCGGTGCGCCGCGAACGCCGGCGTTACCACCAGACCTTCCGTGCCATGATCGAAGAGGGGCAGGCCTCCGGCGTCTTCCGTGACGACCTGGACGCGGACCTGATCGTCGACTACTTTTTCGGCTCCGTGCACCACCTGCCGATGTGGTGGAAGCCCCACGGCCGGCTCTCCGAGCGCGAGATCGGCCGGTCATTCGCCGACCTCCTGCTGGCCAGCCTGACCTCGCACTGACCTCACGCTAACCACGCGCTAACCACGCGCGCCGGCCTCGCGTCGGCCACGGCCGACCAGGCTCCACGTCATCGGCGATGTAACCGTTGACAGGCCTGGTCGCTCCCGGCATCCTCAATACCGACCAGACGGTATGTACCTCGGGTGGTGACAACCCCGTGGAGGTTCCGCGGCGGAGTGGATCAGGCGGATTTGAACAACGCCTGGTTCGCAGGGAAGGAATCTCGATGCCGGAAGTCGTGATCGTCGCCACCGCCCGCTCGCCGATCGGCCGTGCGGTGAAGGGCTCCCTGAAGGACATGCGTCCGGACGACCTCACCGTCCAGATGGTGCGGGCGGCGCTGGCCAAGGTGCCCGAGCTCGACTCGGCCGAGATCGACGACCTGGTGCTCGGCTGCGGTCAGCCGGCGGGGGAGTCGGGCAACAACCTGGGCCGTGCCGTCGCCGTGATGGCCGGTCTGGACCACGTGCCCGGCACCACCGTGAACCGCTACTGCTCCTCGAGCCTGCAGAGCACCCGGATGGCGATGCACGCGATCAGGGCGAGGGAGGGCGAGGTGTTCCTCTCCGCCGGGGTCGAGACCGTGAGCCGGTACTTCAAGGGCAACGCCGACAACCTGCCCGACACCCGGAACCCGGTGTTCGCCGAAGCGCAGGCCCGTACCGAGAGGTTCGCCGCCGGTGGCCAGACCTGGGCCGACCCCCGCGGCGAGGGCCGGCTGCCTGACCTCTACATCGCGATGGGACAGACCGCTGAGAACGTCGCCCAGCTCAAAGGGGTCACCCGGGCGGATCAGGACGCGTTCGGCGTGCGCAGCCAGAACCTCGCGGAGAAGGCGATCGCGGACGGCTTCTGGGCCCGTGACATCACCCCGGTGACCCTTCCCGACGGCACCCGGGTCACCGGGGACGACGGGCCGCGGGCCGGCGTCACGCTGGAGGCGGTCGCGGCGCTGAAACCGGTGTTCCGCCCCGACGGCACGGTCACGGTCGGCAACTGCTGCCCGCTCAACGACGGTGCCGCCGCGGTGGTGATCATGTCTGACGCGAAGGCGAGGTCGCTGGGCGTCACGCCGCTGGCCCGGATCGTCTCCACCGGCGTCACCGGTCTCTCGCCGGAGATCATGGGGCTCGGCCCGGTCGAGGCCTCGAGGCAGGCGCTGGCCCGGGCCGGTCTCACCATCGACGACATCGACCTGGTCGAGATCAACGAGGCCTTCGCCGCCCAGGTGATCGCGTCGGCCCGTGAGCTCGGCATCGACGAGGACAGGCTGAACGTGAACGGCGGCGCGATCGCGGTCGGCCACCCGTTCGGCATGACCGGGGCCCGGATCACCAGCACGCTGATCAACTCTCTGCGGTACCACGACAAGCAGTTCGGGCTGGAGACCGTGTGCGTCGGCGGCGGCCAGGGCATGGCGATGGTCATCGAGCGGCTGAGCTGAACGGAAGGGCCAAGTGATGACCACGAGGTTCTCAGGGCAGACCGCGATTGTCACCGGAGCCAGCCGGGGGATCGGCCTGGCCATCGCCGAGCGGCTGGTCGCCGACGGCGCGAAGGTCGTCGTCACCGCCCGCAGGCGGGAGGCGCTCGACGAGGCCGTCGCCCACCTCGGTGGACGTGAGCACGCGCTCGGCGTGGCCGGCCACGCCGACGACCTCGACCATCAGGCCGAGGTGGTCAAGAGGGCGATCGACACCTTCGGAAGCGCCGACCTGCTGGTCAACAACACCGGCATCAATCCCACCTTCGGCCCGATGACCGAGCTGGAGCCGGCCGCCGCGCGGAAGATCGTCGAGGTCAACTGCATCGCCGCGCTGTCCTGGGTGCGGCAGGTGCACCAGGCCTGGATGAAGGAACACGGTGGCGCGGTCGTCAACGTCTCCTCGGTCGCCGGCCTCAGGCCCGCGCCCGGGATCGGCTTCTACGGCGCCAGCAAGGCGATGCTCACCCACATCACCCGGCAGCTCGCCGTCGAGCTCGGCCCGGACATCCGGGTCAACGCCGTCGCCCCCGCGGTGGTGAAGACGGCGTTCGCCACCGCGCTTTACGCGGGCCGCGAGGAGGAGGTCGCCGCCGCATACCCGCTGAAACGACTCGGGACGCCCGCGGACGTCGGCGGCGTGGTCGCGTTCCTGCTCTCCGACGACGCCGCGTGGATGACCGGTCAGCTGCTCGTCGTGGACGGCGGCGTCGCCCTCACCAGTGGCTTCTGACATGGCCGCGAGCGACCAGGGCATGGTTGTCACCGGCGCCGGGCACGGCATCGGCCGGGCGATCGCCACCCGGCTGGCCGCCGAGGGCGCGCGTGTCGTGGTCAACGACCTCGACGCAGAGGCAGCCGAGCGGGTAGCCGCTGAGATTGGCGGACACGCCCTCCCAGGGGACGCCGCCACCGAGGACGGGCTCGCGACGCTCGTCGACTCCGCCCGCGGACATCTCGGCGAGATCGACATCTGGTTCGCCAACGCCGGCATCGACCGGGGCAAGGGCCTGGCCGCCACCGAGGCGGACTGGACGGCCAGCCTCGAGGTCAACGTGCTCGCGCATGTGCGCGCCGCGCGCCTGCTGCTGCCAGGCTGGGTGGAGCGCGGGGCGGGCAGGTTCGTGGTCACCGCGTCCGCGGCCGGACTGCTCACCATGCTCGGCAGTCCGACGTACTCGGTCAGCAAGCACGCCGCGGTGGCCTTCGCCGAGTGGCTGTCAGCGACCTACCGGCACAGGGGCGTGATCGTCCAGGTGGTCTGCCCCCAGGGGGTGAAGACCCGGATGTTCGACGAGGCCGGCGAGCTCCAGGATCTCCTCAGCCTGGACACCGTGCTCGCCACGGAGGACGTGGCCGAGGCGGTGTGGCAGGGCCTGCGGGACGGCCGGTTCCTGGTGCTGCCGCATCCGGGCGTGGGCGACTACTACGCCGCCCGGGCCGCGGACCCGGACCGGTGGCTGACCGGGATGAACAGGCTTCAGCAACGCCTGGAGAGCCGAAGGGCCGTTTGACGATGCCGCAGAGCCTGCCCGGCCTCGACCTGCCCCGGCTCACCGCCTGGTTCACCACCTCGGTGCCCGGAACGGAGGGGAACCTGTCCGCGCGCCTGATCGCCGGCGGCAAATCCAACCTCACCTACGAGGTGACCGACGGGAAGAACACCTGGATCGTCCGCCGCCCGCCGCTTGGGCACGTGCTCGCGACCGCGCACGACATGGCGCGGGAGTTCCGGCTGATGTCGGCGCTGCAGGACACCGGGGTGCCGGTTCCGAGGACATACGCGCTGTGCCGGGACGAGTCGGTACTGGGTGCGCCGTTCTACGTCATGGAGCGGGTGGCGGGCACACCGTACCGCCACGCCGCCGAACTGGAAGCGCTCGGCCCGGAACGCACCCGGCTGATCTCGGGCAGCCTCGTGGACACCCTTGCCGCGCTGCACGAGGTCGACCCGGCGGCGGTCGGGCTGGCCGACTTCGGCCGCACCGAGGGGTTCCTGGCCCGCCAGGTGGGCCGGTGGAAGAAACAGCTCGACGCGTCGCGCAGCCGCGACCTGCCCGCCGCCGACGAGCTGCACGCCCGCCTCGCGGCTGATGTTCCCTCGGACTCGGCGCCGGGCATCGTGCACGGTGACTATCGGCTTGACAACGTCCTCATCGACGAGTCCGACCGGCTGGTCGCGGTCATCGACTGGGAGATGGCCACGCTGGGAGACACGCTGACCGACCTGGCGTTGCTCGTGTTGTACCAGCGGTTGGGCACGATGCTCGGTGGCACCTTCGTCGACGCCTCCTCAGCCCCCGGTTTTCTCAACGAGGCCGAGATCCTCACCCGGTACACCGCCCACAGCGCCCGTGACCTGTCCCGCTTCGGGTTCTACCTCGGGCTCGCGTCCTTCAAGCTGGCCGCGATCCTTGAGGGCATCCACTACCGCGGCCTCCACGGTCAGACCGTCGGCCCGGGTTTCGAGCACATCGGCGAGGCCATCCATCCCCTGCTTGACGCCGGCCTGACCGTACTCAGGGAGCGCACCTGATGGACTTCGCCCTCGACGCGAAGACCGAGGAGCTGCGTGACAGCCTCCTCGACTTCATGGACACCCAGGTGAACCCGGCCGAGCCGGTATTCCATGAACAGCTCGGCCAACTGCGGAACAAGTGGGCCTGGGACTCCGCGCCCGCATTCGCCGGGCTGCGCGCGCAGGCGCGGCCTGTGGAACCTCTTCCTCCCGGGCGAACACGGCGGCGGGCTCACCAATCTGCAGTACGCCCCGCTCGCCGAGATCACCGGCCGCATCCCGCACCTCGCACCAGCCGCCCTGAACTGCGCAGCCCCCGACACCGGGAACATGGAGGTGCTCTCGATCTTCGGCACCGCCGAGCAGAAGAAGGAGTGGCTGGAGCCACTCCTCGAGGGCGAGATCCGCTCGTCGTTCGCGATGACCGAGCCCGACGTGGCATCCTCCGACGCCACCAACATCACCACCTCGATCGTGCGGGACGGCGACGAGTACGTCATCAACGGCCGCAAGTGGTGGATCACCGGCGCGATGAACCCCAACGCCCGGATCCTCATCGTGATGGGCAAGACCGACCCCGCCGCGGACCGGCACCGCCAGCAGTCGATGATCCTCGTCCCGCGTGACGCCCCCGGGGTCGAGATCAGGCGCGGCATGGAGGTGTTCGGGTACGACGACCACGAGCACGGCGGCCACGCGGAGATCGTGTTCGCCGACGTCCGGGTTCCGGTGAGCAACCTGATCGGCGAGGAAGGCCAGGGCTTCGCGATCGCGCAGGCCCGGCTCGGCCCCGGCCGGATCCATCACTGCATGCGCTCCATCGGCATGGCCGAGCGGGCCATCGAGCTCATGTGCGAGCGGGCCGGTGACCGGGTCGCGTTCGGCAAGCCGCTAGCCGAGCAGGGAGTGGTCCGGGAGTGGATCGCCGAGTCCCGGGTCCGGGTCGAACAGCTGCGGCTGCTGGTACTCAAGACCGCCTGGCTGATGGACACCGTCGGTAACAAGGGTGCCCACACCGAGATCCAGGCGATCAAGATCGCCATCCCCGCCGCCGTCGAGTGGATCCTCGACAAGGCCATCCAGGTGCACGGTGCCGCCGGCCTCAGCCAGGATCTGCCGCTGGCACGTTGCCAGGCCCAGATCCGCACCCTGCGGTTCGCCGACGGCCCCGACGAGGTGCACAGGAACGCCTTGGCGCGCACCGAGATCCGACGCCAGGCCGAGGCGAGGAAGTCGCCATGACGATCAGCCAGATCCGGCCCTCCCGGGCCGCCCGGCACCGTACGGAGGCCCGATGAACCGTGATCTTCCCGAGGAACTCCACCAGCGCGTGGAACAGTTCCTCGCCGAGCACGACACGGCGACCACGGAGCGCGTGACCTGGCTCCGGGCGCGGTTCGACGCCGGGCTGGCCTGGGTGTCCTTCCCCGAGGGCCTGGGCGGGCTGGGTCTGCCGCAGGCACTGCAGGCCGAGGTGGACCGTCTCCTCGACGAAGCCGGGGCGCCTGACAACAACCGGCAGGCCAATGGCATCGGCCTGGGCATGGCCGCGCCGACGATCCTCAGGTTCGGGACCGACGAGCAGAAGCGGCGTTTCCTGCGGCCGCTGTGGACCGGTGAGGAGATCTGGTGCCAGCTTTTCAGCGAGCCCGGCGCCGGCTCCGACCTTGCCGGTGTCGCCACCCGCGCGGTTCGTGACGGCGACACCTGGCTGGTCAACGGGCAGAAGGTGTGGACCTCGGGCGCCCACCAGGCCCGGTTCGCGATCCTGCTCGCCCGCACGAACCCCGACGTGCCGAAGCACGGTGGGCTGACCTACTTCCTGTGCGACATGACCGACCCCGGCGTCGACGTCCGGCCGCTGCGCCAGATCACCGGCGAAGCGGAGTTCAACGAGGTCTTCCTCACCGACGTGTCGATTCCCGACAGCCAGCGGCTCGGTGCCGAGGGGGAGGGCTGGAAGGTCGCCAACGCCACGTTGAACAACGAGCGGGTGGCGATCGGCGGCAGAGCCGCACCTCGCGAGGGCGGCATGATCGGGGTGGTGGCCGACACCTGGCGAGCCCACCCGGAGCGCCGTACTCCCGGGTTTCATCACCGGCTGCTCGGGCTGTGGGTCGAGGCCGAGGTCGCCCGGCTCACCGGCCAGCGGCTGCGGCAGAAGCTCGCACTCGGTCAACCCGGCCCGGAGGGCGCGGCGATGAAGCTCACCTTCGCTCGGCTCACCCAACAGCTCAGTGGGCTGGAACTGGAGCTGCTCGGTGAGGACGGCCTGCGCTACTCCGACTGGACCATGGTCCGGCCTGACAAGGTCGACATGACCGGCCACGACGCCGGCTACCGCTACCTACGCGCCAAGGGCAACTCCATCGAGGGCGGCACCTCGGAGATCCTGCGCAACATCATCGCCGAACGGATCCTCGGCCTGCCCGCCGAGCCGCGCGTCGACAAGGACATCCCCTGGAAGGAGCTGCCCCGGTGAGCGAGCTCGATCTGCTCTACACCGACGTCGAGGACGACCTGCGCTCCTCCGTGCGTGATCTGCTTGCCGACCACTGCGACCCGGCCGCGGTGATCGCGGTCTACGACGGCGACCGGTCCCTCGTGGGCGGGCTGTGGAAGGCCCTGGCCGTCGACCTCGGCCTCGCCGGCCTGCTGGTGCCCGAACACCGCGGCGGTGCGGGTGCGTCGGCCCGTGAGGCCGCCGTAGTGCTGGAGGAGCTCGGCCGCGCGGCGGCACCGGTGCCGTTCCTCACCAGCGCCGTCGTCGCGACCGCCGTCCTGCTGGAGGCGGAGACGGACCTCCTGCCCCTGCTGGCCGAGGGGAAGCGGACCGCCTGCCTCGTCGTGCCACTCTCGATCGGCCCCGCCGACGGAGAACTGCCGTCGGTCCGGGCCGAGGCCGGGGGTCGGCTCACCGGCACCATCACCAGCGTGGCGGGGGCCCTGGAGGCCGACGTACTGCTGGTGCCGGCCCGGACGACCGACGGCCTGGCCGTATTCGCCGTCGACACCACCGCGGCTGGCGTGACGCCGGTGGTCTCGCTGGATATGACACGCCAGCTCGCGGACGTCACCCTCGCCGGCGTGGCCGGCGAGCTCGTGGTCCGGGACGCCGAGCCCGCGATCCGTCGTGCTTTGGAGGCCGGGGCCGCCCTGCTCGCCTCCGAACAGCTGGGCGTGGCCTGTTGGTGCCTCGACACGACGGTGGCCTTCCTCAAGGAACGCCGGCAGTTCGGCCGTGCGCTTGGTGGCTTCCAGGCCCTCAAGCATCGTCTCGCGGACCTCTACACCGGCGTCGAGTCCATGAACGCCGCTGCCCGCCATGCCGCCGCAGCGCTCGCGGCCGGCGATCCGGACGTTCCCGTGGCGACCGCGGTGGCGCAGGTCTACTGCGGCGACCTCGCGGTCACCGCCGCCGAGGAGGCGGTGCAACTGCACGGCGGCATTGGGATGACCTGGGAGTACCCGGCGCACCTGTACCTCAAGCGGGCCAAGGCCGACCAGATCGCGTTCGGCGCGCCGGGCGCCCACCGTGTCCGGCTCGCGGGACTCGTCGGACTGGAGACGTGGTGATCGGGACTGGAGACGTGATGATCGAGATCGGGGCGTTCCGCTCGCCGGGTGTTCTGTGTTTCGAGACGTAGGGCTGGCTCAGTACCCGCTGGCGCTCGGTCGACCCTGAGCGCCGTCCACGGCGATGGTGGCTCCGTTCACCCAGCTGGCCCGCTCTGAGAGCAGGAAGGTCACCACGTCCGCGACCTCGTCGACGGTGCCCAGTCGCCGGGCGGGGAAGTCCCGCTGGACGAACTCGTCGAACTCGTTCGGGTGGCGCCGGGAGTACCTCTCCCACCCGCCGCCGGGGAAGAGGACGGACCCCGGGCTCACGGCGTTGACGCGGATGTCGAGCGGGCCCAGTTCTCGGGCGAAGGCCGACGCCAGGTAGTTCTCCGCGGCTTTGGCCGCCCCGTACTGCGCCCGTGGCGACGGCTTCGACGCGGAGATCGACGAGACGATGACGACTGCCCCGCCGCCGTTCATCTGCATGTGCGGCACGGCGGTGCGGATCGCCCGGACGGCGTGTCCGGTGTTGAGCTCGAACGTCTGCGCCCAGTCCTCGGGGGTGGAGTCGAGCAGGCCGCCTCCGACGGTGCCGCCGACGTTCGCGACCAGCAGGTCGACGCCGCCGAGGGCCTCGGCGGCGGCATCGACGAAGCGTTCGACCTCGCCCGGTCTGGTCACGTCGGCGATGACGCCGACGACGTCGGACTCGGCGCGTCCAAGGCCCGCTGTCGCTTCCGCGAGCGTGTCGGGATCGCGTCCGCAGATCCCTACCCGGCAGCCTTCGGTCGACAGGCGGGCGGCGATCGCGTGCCCGATGCCGCGCGAGCCTCCGGTGACGAGCGCGACCTTACCGTTCAGATGAAGATCCACTAGAGTGCGTCCGCCCGCCGATCGTGCGTCGAACCTGCCCCGGTACTGTTCCGCGCCGCATGACCGGTTCCAGGTGGCATCTGGACGCTCGGGAACGACGGGCTCGGCCGGGCCCGGACCGAGCGGACCGCGTGCCAGGCCCGCCCGGGACCACCTCGGTGATGCCCTCACCGCGCGATCGGAGGTAGCACGGCACGACGGTCACCCCGGACTGGTGCTCAGTGAGCCTTGTCGAAAGCCTCGACGATGTTCGACGCGATACGACCCCGGTCGCTCACCGTGTAGCCGTTGCTGCGCGCCCACTCGCGGATGTCGGCGGTGCGGTCGGTTCCCGCGGAACGCGGCGAGGCGGCGCGCGGGCCGCGCCGTCCGCTGCCGGCGCGGCCACCGGACCGGCGTGCCGCCGTCACGAACGAGGCCAGTGACTCCCGCAGTTTTGTGGCGTTCGTCTCTGACAGGTCGATCTCGTAGTGTGCGCCGTCCAGCCCGAACCGGACGGTCTCCTCGGCCGTCTCTCCGCTGAGGTCGTCGATCAGCGAAACGATGGTCTTCTGCGCCATGAGTATTCCTCGTTCATACGTGCGGACCGTGTATCCGCGATGTATTGCATACCGTATCGCGTAATCGCACGGATGGGCCTGTCGCATCCGCCGAAATCGGCTAATCATGACCGGATGGCTTCCGGATGGGAGCATCACATCGGGCTTGTGGAGCACTCTTGGGTGGCTCATGGGCCGGCGGGTCAGGAGCCGCGGGCGGAGTCCCGTGCGCTGACGCGATACCGGCCCGGTGGCTGCGAGCGGGCGCGGGTGAAGGCGCGGTTGAAGGCGTAGACCGAGGTGTACCCGACCGACCTGGCGATGCTTTCCAGCGTGTCGTCGGTGTCCCGCAGCCGGCGGGCCGCGAGGTCCATCCGCCAGCGGGTGAGGTAGGCCCCGGGCGTCTCGCCGACTACCGCGGGGAACCGCCGCGACAGCGTGGCACGGGACACGGAGATCTCACCGGCCAGGGCCTCGGTGGTCCAGGCGCGCGCGGGATCCTCATGGAGCTTCGCGACCGCGGCGCCGACAACCGGATCGTCGAGGACACCCAGCCAGGAGGCCGCGGGCCGGGCCTGGCCGGTCGCAAGCCACACCCGCAGCAGCTGGATGAGGAGGATGTCGACGAGCCTGTCCAGGACGACGGCTGTCCCGAGCCGCGGATGGGCGAGTTCACGCCCGAGCAGCCGAACGGTGTCCTCGAGGCACCCCCCGGCGTTGTCCGCACGGATGTGGACCAGGTCGGGAAGCAGGGTGAGGACCTGGGTCGTGACGGCGGGGTCATGCGAGTAGTGCGCGCACAGGATGTGGGTGCGGACCGGGCCGGAGCCGATCCTCACCGCGCCGGAGTCGGCCCACTCCCAGCTGTCGAAGGCGTGCGCACCGGTTCGAGCCAGGGTGTCGGTGTCGCTCGCCAGGACGTGTTCGGTGCCGCTCGGCAGGAGAACGACGTCACCGGGCATGAGCTGGCGGGCGGACTGGCCCGGGCCCGCCAGCCAGGCTGTTCCCGCGGTGACCGCGTGGAAGGCGGCGCCGCGCGAGGCCGCCGCCCACCAGCCCCAGTTCTCCCCGGCCTCGATCCTCGCCCCGAGGGCGCCGCGAACCCCCGAGACCGCCAGCACGTCGGCGAGGACATCCACGGACGCAGCGTACCGGGAAGCCGCGTGTGGTGAGGCAGACGGATATCAGAATGAGAACCTCAGGCATCCACACGCTCATGGTCGCGCCCTACGGTTCATCCATGGACCTCTCCGGAAGCATCGCCCTCGTCACCGGCGCGAACCGCGGCATCGGCCGCCACTTCGTCGAACAGCTCCACGACCGGGGGGCGTCGAAGATCTACGCCACGGCGCGCAGCCCCCGGTCGGCCGACCTCCCCGGTGTCGAGACGCTGCCGCTCGACATCACCGACCCGGACTCGGTCGCCGCGGCCGCCGTCGCGGCATCCGACGTCACGCTGCTGGTCAACAACGCCGGCGTGTCCACCGCGCAGAATCTCGTCACCGGCGATCTGACGAAGATCCGTCTTGAGATGGACACCCACTTCTACGGAACCCTCGCGATGGTGCGCGCGTTCGCCCCGGTGCTCGCCGGCAACGGCGGCGGCGCGGTCCTCAACGTCCTTTCCAGGCTGTCCTGGCTGTCCTATCTCGGGGCCAACGCCTACAGCGCGGCCAAGGCCGCCGAGTGGAGCCTGACCAACGGAATCCGCCTGGAGCTGCGTGAGCAGGGCACCCTCGTCACGGGTCTGGTCCTGAGCAGCACCGACACCGACATGATGGCCGGCTGGGACATCCCGAAGAACGATCCGGCCGATGTCGTACGTGCGGCGTTGGACGGCCTGGAGGCCGGGCGGTTCGAGATCCTCGCCGACCGGGACAGTGCCGAGGCCAAGGCGGCGCTCAGCACCGACCCGGGTGTCCTGTACGCCCAGACCGGATGCAATGCCGTGAAGCTTAAGTCGATCTTGGATGGCTGATCTTCTGCTGTTCTTGGCTGGTGGGTTGGTACGGCGTGGCGGCGTGGCATCTGTGCTGGTGGGTGGTTTGGTCACGGTTCGTGGCTTCGATGGTGACCCCGGACCAGGTGTCGGTCGGGGTGTTGGTGACGGCGGTGCCGCGTGACGCGGTGGACGAGGCGGTCGCGGCCTGTGGGGTCGGCGAGCGGCGCAGGGGCGGGAAGCTCCCGCCGCATGTGACGGTCTATCTGACGTTGGGGATGTGCCTGTTCCCGGACGACGACTACGCCGAGGTCGCGGCGAAGGTCACCGGGTCGCTGGACCGGTTCG
>NZ_UBIZ01000376.1:0-33943 GCF_900465275.1 Parafrankia sp. Ea1.12
CCCACGTCCGTCCCCGCGGCGGCCGCAGTCCCTGCCCTAATGGGACGTCGAGGAAACAGACCCAGGCATCCCGGACCGCCGCAGTGGTTTTACCACCGGCCACCCCTGCTCGGACCAGCCCCGCACCGCGGTGTCGTCACGTTCCACCGCGCGGCGCGCCGGCGGCTGACACGACCAGCCGTGACGGTCCAACAACATCCACGCCCCCGGCAGCGTGTACTCGACCCCGAACTCCCGCCTGATCACCTCGGCGACCCGGGCCAGGGTCCACCGCTGATCCTCCCAGCCGTACACCCCCGGCCCCCGGCGCAGGATCTCCTCCAACCGGGCCAGATCCCGATCATCCAACCGGCACCGCGACAACGGCCCCGCCGACCGCAACGCCGCCGCGCCCCCTGACTCCCACGCCCGATACCAGCAGTCCGCTGTTTTCGGGGTCACCTTGAATCCCGTGCCACCTCCGTCCGTGTCGCTCCCGCAGCGAACCGGTCAGTCGCGGCCAACCGAACCCGCTTCCGCTCCACCTGCCCGGCGGGCGTCAACCCGCCACCCGTCGCATACCTCATAGCAAAAGATGTACCCGCCCACCACCAGCCATCACCAGACCCATTAACACCACACATTAATCTTCAGTACGCCACCGCATCCTCCTCGACTAACACGCAGTCACCACCGAAAGTGGAACAGAGTCGTTGATCAGACACTCCCCCTACGTGGCGTCACCTCCTGGTGGCGTCACCTCCTGTCTCATGGGCACACGAACTGCATGCATGGTTCGATGGGAGGGAGCTGGAAATCTGTCACGCAACGTGATGACTCCAGCTCCCTACTCCACCGTCATTCCTCATCCGAAACGCGCATCGGCCTCCAAGAATTAAGGATTATAGTAGTAATCCCACCGGTCGCCCTCAAAAGCGCAAGCCCAATCTTGGTCAAGAGGTGGCATGTTTCCGTATGCAACGCATGCTGCTCTAGAGTTGAAGCTTGGTCCCACGCTGGCCGCAGATGCGGGATTTGCGACAAGGATGAATAGGATTGGCATCAAGGCGGCCGTGCAAATGGTAGTGATCATCTTTATCACGGTGGGATCTCCAATCGAGAGAGGATGGCCTGGACCCGAACATTGGTCCGGGTCTTCTCGGTCGGCAAGCGTCTCCACCTTGGAGGCGACCGACGATATAACGTGTCGTCGGAAATGTAGACCGCAAGAGGACGACAGCGGGAAAGATGCCCGCCCCACGACTCGCGAAACCACGACAGGATGGATTACTACTATTTAGTTTGAGTATTAAAGGGCGGCTAGAGCAGTGTGGGCGACCAGTGGAAAGGTGACAATAGGCGGAGAATACCCCATGGTGGCATTTAGCCTCGATCTTTCGCCTGGTGGGTGGGTGAGGTCTCGTGAGGACCGCCCGCTGTCTTCGATGTTGAATTGTGCCGTCGGGTCGTGATGGGGTGGCCCGTTGTCGCGCGGGTTGGGCGCTGGTCCACGGCCGGGGGTGCAGGGGCAGGTTCGCCAGGCCGGTGTCCTTGGCTGCGCGGATGCGGTCCTCGCAGCGGGCCCGGCGGCGGTGGCGCAGTTCCAGGTCGGCGAGCTGTCCGCGGCGGGTGTTGGTGGCGAAGGCGGTGCAGCGGTTGCCGTCGGGGTGGGTGATCCGTAGCTGGGCGCCGGGGTGGGGACGTTCCTTGCGCACGATGACCCGCATGCCCGCCGGCCAGCCGGCCAGGTCCATCAGCCCGGTCAGCTCGGCGACCCATGCGCCGTCGCGGGGCTGCCCGTCACCGTCGTAGGCGGGTGTCCACGCCCCCGGAGGAACCTTGGCGATCGCCTCGGCGGCGCTCTCGGGCAGGGTGAACCCGACCGAGTAGGCCAGCCGCCGGCGGTCCAGCCACGCCACGAACGCATGCGTGCCGCCGCCGCTGTCGGTGCGGATGAGCACCGACCGGCCCCGGCGCAGCCGTTCCGGTAGCTGGGCGAGTGCCGCAGCGGCCACGGTGACGTGGTCGGCGGCCGTGTTGGCCCCGGCGTTACCCGGCCGCAGCAGCACCGACAACGGCTCGCCCGACCCGTCGGCGCCGTGGTCGGCGAACGCCCACAGCGGGTGGAAACCAAACCCCTTCTTCCAGGTCCGGTCAGCCTTCTCCTTCTCCGAGTGGGCAGTGACCAGAGTGGCGTCCAGGTCGACGACGAGCGGATCGTCGGCGGACACCCCGGCGTGCGGGGCGTGCGCGCCGGCCAGCTCCCACACCCGGGCCCGGGCGAGGGCCCGGGCGGCGTCGACCGCTTTCAGTGCCCTGCCGACGTCGACGGCCAGTCGGTCGACCGTGCGGGACACGGTCGGGTCCGAGGCCACCAGTCCGAACACGGCCGGCTCGGCGCGTAGCAGCGACATGTCCGCGAGGCAGTCCCCACCCAATGCCAGCGACAGCGCCAGATCGCACAGCACCTTGCCCGGGTCGTGCACCGCCCGGCCCGGCCGCCACGGCGCCAACACCGCCTGCCCCAGCCCGCTGACCCGGACCGTCTCGGTCAGCAGCAACCCGCCCGCCTGCGACACGACTCCCCGCCCGGCGGCGTCCACGCGGACAGACGGGTACACAGCGGTAGTCTTCACCGCGAAGGTGCTCCTCGGTTCGGGATCGATCAGGCCCTCAGCAAGCCCGATCCTCCCAGCTCGGGAGCACTTTCCTATTCCCGGCACCCCAACAGACGATCACCCCGGTGAAAGCCCGAGGTTAAGACTCACGCGGGCGAGGCGGCCTGACGCAGGCAGGTCTGGATCGTCTTACGGTGAACACCGCTGATTCCAGTTTGATCTGTAAGTCCGGCGACGGGGTCCGTCGAGTCAGGCCGGACAAGGTGAGACCTCCGGAGGTAGACCGCGTCCGCGGCGATCAGGCAGTTCGTCGTCAGGACCCGGGCGTCACAGGCGAGCAGGAACTCCAGGACACGGCACAGTTTCTCGCTGTTCCGGGAGATCCGACTCAGCGCACTCACCACGAACACGAAACCCGGTTCGGTCTCGGCCGTCCTCAGCGCGGCCATCAGAGCCCGGTCGAACCTCGGGTCGATCCCGCTGCAGACGACCTGCCGGAGAAAGCCCGAGGACGCTCCGGCCGCCGTCGCCGTGGGCGCGTCGACCAGTTCGTCATCGGTCGGCAGCTCTGGGTTGGCCGCCACCGGTAGTCGGTAGGACGCCCGGCCTCCACCGTCGACAAGGAGCCCGCGCAAGGCCTCGAGGGCGGACCAGGCACGTGGATAGCGCGCCGCCAGCCCGCCGAACATCCCGCCGCCGAGTCGGCCGGGCGCGCTGGCAAGTAGATGGGACAACGGTCCGGCCGCAAACGTGGTGATCGCCTTGATGCCGCCGACGTTGACGACACCGCGGGTGTGCGGCACCTCGAGCGCGCTGTTGCGGACCGCTACCGTGGTCACCGCCTTCAACCAGGGCGATGCATCCGCAGGGTCGTGGTCGAACGACTCCTCGAAGAACGGGGCGGAGATCACCTGCCGGGCCGTTTGGTCGAGGGCGGCCATCGCCTCGGCCCGTTGTAGCACATCGCCGGCTATGGCCGCGCTCTCCTCCACCGGCACATCGCATGCCTCGGTGAGCATGCCGGGAAGGGCCCTGTCGCAGAACTGGCGCATTGCATCTGGATCAGGTTTCAGGGACATGTGACTCCCGATCTTCAATGTGCTTGCGTGGAGCGGCGGACAGCCTCGCACGATCAGGAGATTGACATCATCGCCGCCGATACGCTAATTGTCGGTCGCAAGCTGTAACTTCTGCAGGATATCGCAAGCTAATGGAAGTAAACAGCAGGAATCGTCG
This sequence comes from Parafrankia sp. Ea1.12, assembly GCF_900465275.1. Classification (NCBI taxonomy): domain Bacteria; kingdom Bacillati; phylum Actinomycetota; class Actinomycetes; order Frankiales; family Frankiaceae; genus Parafrankia; species Parafrankia sp. Ea1.12. The sequence continues at coordinate 3,834 of NZ_UBIZ01000376.1, forward strand.
ATAGGATGGGGAATCCGCGAGGAGGTGGCGAGCGGCCACAGCCGGAGTAGGAGACGGGAAGCATGCGGCAGGTCGCGGGTGACCATGGGCGCTCGCCCGGTCCGGGACCTCGACGACCGCTCCGACCTGGGACTTTTGCTCGTAGAGTGCTCCGAGATGAGGTGATATCTCGGCCTGGTTCCCTCGATCGCCGCACGACCGCCGTCCCGTCGACGGCGCACGCGACCGATGGTCCTGTCGGCACTCGGATGAGACTATCCCGCCCCGTCGCCCGAGCCCACGGCTGGTACTACGGCAGCCTCGTCGCCGTGATCATGCGGTCAGTCCGGGCGGGCGCGGGTGATGACCTCCTCGGCGGTCAGCGGCGAAGGCGGATGGTGGCTCAGGCACATCGGTGTGCGGATCTTGGTGAATGGCAGGGTCTCGCTCGTGGCGTAGAACTCGCCGACGGCGAGCCGGCCGATGTCCGGGGCGTCGCCGCCGCAGGCGCGGGCCATCATCCGGGCAGCTTCGATCTGGGCCGGGGCATTGAGCCGGCCGAACATCTGTGTGGTGGCGTTGCCGGGGATTCCGTTGTGCAGGTTCTTCGGCGCCTGGGTGGCGAAGACCAGCCCGAGGCCGTACTTGCGGGCCTGCGAGGCGAGCGCCAGGGTGCTCGCGGTGCAGGCGGTGGGCGGGCCGGACGGGGCGAACGTCTGCGCCTCGTCCATGACGAACAACCCGCCGAGGGGCCGGTTTCCGGCCGGATTGCGCTTCACCCAGGAGAACAGGGCGAGCTGGAGCTGGTTGACGAAGCTCTGGCGCTGCTCATCATGTTGCAGCCCCACGAGGCTGATCACCGAGACCCGGGCACGCTGCCCCGGCGCGGGGACAAGCAGCGTTCCAGGGTCGACCGGCTCGCCCTTTCCGCCGAACAACGGATCGTTGACCATCGCCGCTCGTAGCGTCTGCGCCAGCTCCGCGGAGCGTTTCCCCGCCGGGTCGAGGTCGTCGGCCACCCCGTCCGGCAGTTCGGCCAGCAGTTCGATGAACGCGGTCAGACCAGTCCGGTCACCGCGGGCGAAATGGCGCAGCGCCGCGGTCAGAACTGCCCGTCCGAGGCTGGCTCGGTTCGTGTTCCCGGTGACGTTCGCTCGGACGGCCAGCGTCGCGACGGCCGCGTCGATCGCCGCCTCGAACTCGTCCGGGTCGGCGCGCAGCCCGGCGAAGTCCGGTAGCGGCTGGAAGGTCAGCGACCGCCCGCCGTCGCGACGCGGCGTCCAGATCACCACGTCCGTGGCGGCCAGGTACTCGGCAGCGAGTCGGGCATCGCCGTCTCTCCAGGCGGTCGGCGGGTTCTGCCAGGCATCGCCAAGGCGGGCCAGGTCGTTGTTCGGATCGAGCACGATCGAGGACACCCCGCGAAGCGCGCACTCCTCGATCAGCCGGCGGATCAGCACCGTCTTGCCCGAGCCCGATCCGGCGAAGATCGTGACATGGCGGCGTAGCACGGCCAGGTCGATCCGGGCCGGCGCGTCTCCCCGCACCGCCGTGCCGAGCGTGAGCGTGGACTGGCCCGCGACACCGCCACCCAGGTCGTCCGAGGGAGCGAAGGACGAACGAACACCATCGGTGGAGGGTGCCACGGAGCGTGGACCCGGCCCGACCTGCGGCGGGGACACGGGGCCGGGCTCGGTCGCAGGCTCGGACTCAAGGCCGGCGTCACCAGCGCTGCCCCGAGGGTCGGGACCGGGCGTCATGGTGGGAGCGCAGGGCGCTAGGGCGGCGGAGCCCGTCGGGCCAGTGCTCGTCAGTGCTGCGCTGGTCGGGTATGCGCTGGTCGGTTCGGTGCCGACCGCGCCGCCGAGCGCCTCCCGCAGAAGCCAGGTGCCGCTGGCGGGGCGCCGGGAGGCCAGCCACGCGCGCAGCCCGGTGGGGCGCTGGTCGAGCAGGGTCCGCAACGCCGCGAAGGTGTCCAGGTCGCCCGCGTGCAACCGCAGGGTGCGGCCGCCCGCGGCGCTGAACGCGACCAGCGCCTGCTGCACTTTCTTCCCTGGACTCCACGGAGCGTTCCGAAGCAGGAACAGCCGTCGCCGAGGGTTGCCAGCGACCATGGCGGCGGCGGTGGAGGCCGCGATAATGCGCGGCAGAACCGCATTGCCATGGCTGGCTGTGATCGCCCGGAAGCACCAGTGCAGCTGCTCGCCGGTGTCGGCGTCGACGGTGCGTGTCAGCCGGGCGTGCAGCGCCGGGCGTGTGCTCGGCACCGGTTCGAGGCTGTAGTCGTGCGCTCCGCCGTTCTCGATGATCCACGCGGACAGTCCGGCGGTCAGCAGCACGGGCACGAGGATGTCCTCGTTGGCTGCCGTGACGCGCGGCGCGCCCGCTCGTAGCTCGGCGAACTGGGCGTCGAGCGCGCTGAGCACCTCGGGACTGGTCGCGCCGACCCTGTCAGCCGCTCGGCCGCGCCCACCGCCGCTCTGGTCCCCGCGCCCCAGCCGATCCGGGCGCTCGCCGTCCAGGTCGGTGCTATCGGTGAAATCCGTGCTGACGGTGATGTCGTGGTCACCGTTGTCCCGAACATCGACGATGTCGTTCTCGTCCGCGGCGGCGAAGTCGAACAGTTCACGGACGACGCCCGTGGACAGGCACTCCTGGAGATGTCGGTCGATGCGCTGCAACAGCTCGCGCGGGGTGTACTGGGGCGCGTGGTCGAAGGCCGACCGGGCCACCGGCCAGGTCGGATAGGGCGGGGCGAAGCCGATGCGGTCGAAGTCCTCCTGGAACCGGCGTTCGATGATCCTGGCTGTGATCTCCGGGTCGTCCAGCCGGTTGAGTGGCATGGTCGCCGAGAACCGGTCGCGCATGGAGGCCACCGCCCGCTCACGGAACTGGATCCAGCTGACCGGCAGGCAGGCGAGCAGGCACAGCGTCCGTTCCATGCGCTCGTGCAGGACGAGCAGGCCGTCCGCCAGCATGTTCAGCCGCACCGCACCCGACCCGTCGAAGCCGCCCAGGCCGCTGTCCGCTGCCTCGTCACGTGCCGTGAGCTCGGCGACGACCCCGTCGACCTGATCAACCGCGATGACGCTCGGTCCGGTCAGCGCGAGCAGTCGGGACAGATCGCGGGCGATCTCCATCGGTGGGCGGGTCCGGGCCAGCATGCCGCGGTGCGCCCGCTCGCCGGGCTCCTGCTCGTCCATCGACCGCAGGTAGGTCTCGCCGACCGCCTGGGCGTCGTAGTCGTCCGCGTTGTAGAGGATCAGGGCGCGCAGCGTGTGCTGGCATTCGCGGGCCAGCGCCCGGTCGTGGTCGAAGAACGCGACGACGAGGTCCTTGAGGTGAACTGGCTCCAGCGGACGGTCTCCGACGACCGCGGCGGCCAGCTCCGCCGGCACGCCGAACCGCGCGCACAGCGCCAGCAGGAAGCGCCGGACCTCCGCCTCGCCGTCGACGGTCCGGAAGAGGCTGGTGAGCATCGCCGAGACGACGCTCTCGGCAAAGGCGTCCCCACTCACCGGGCCGATCAGGAAAAAGTAGCCGCCCTGCCGTTCGACCTGCTGACGTACCCAGCCAAGCAGGTGTGTCTTCCCCGCGCCGGCCTGGCCCTGCACGACGATGCCTGGCGGCTTGCGGTCGCCGAGCCGGTCCAGAGCCGCGAGGATGCGCCGGCGCGGCTCGACGTGGACGCCGTCGACGTGCACCGGCGAATCGCGCCAGACGTCCTCGAGCCCGTGTACCCAGTCGAGTTTGATGGCGGCGAGCGCCTCCAGCTCGGCGCTCATACCGGCCCGATCAGCAGCAGATGGTTGTCGTGCTCACCGATGCGGACCGCGGCCGCGCGGTCGGCGGCCGTCAGGGACTTCTGGTCCTCGTCCGGCACCACCCGCACGTCGGGCCGTCGGGCCATCTGCCGCAGCACCTGGTCGACCTGCTTACGGTCGACGCTTCCGAGCAGTGGTCGGACGTCGGCCAGCCGCACCCAGTCATGAGCGTCGGTCGCCAGGCTGGCATACGCTGCCCGGATCGTCGTCTCCAGGCTGGCAGGATTCCCGCTCCGATCGGCCTCCGTGTCCGCCGCCGCCGCCGTCTCCGTCTCCGCCGCCTCCGGCGAAACGGCTGGGCCCGGATCGGGTGGCCCGGCGTAGGCACCAAGCGCTTCGCCGATCGCCCGCTGCTCACGCGTGAGTAGCCGGGCCACCCCTTCGGCGAACGCGAAGAAGACGCCGGCGGGCACGCTGAGCCTCGTGAAGTCGGCACGCAGGGTCAGCTCTCGCGACGCCCTGTTCCAGCCCGCGTCCGTCAGCGTGTGGAAGAGGACGTTGCCGTGGCCGCGAATCTTCTCGCTGCCGACAAGGCCGAGGTCGTTGAGGCGACGCCGGTCGTCGCCGACCAGGGTGAAGCTGAACCGGTCCCGCAGCTCGCTGTTGGAGATGGGCTGGCCCTGAGCGACCAGAGCCAGCAGGATCGCTGCCTGCCGGACGGTGACCGCCGTCGTGTCGCGGGTGGCCGAGCCGCTGGGGGAGGCCGAGCTGTCGCGGGTCATGGGTTGGTTGCCTCTTCCGATGGTGTCCGGCGTGCCGTTACGCAGCGCTCGATCTGGCTGATGACGAGGTCCACGTCGCCGAGAACCGCCTCGTTGGTGAACCGCAGGACGGTGAAACCCTCGAGACCGAGTTCGTTGTCCCGCCAGCGGTCGCGTTCGTAGTGCGCCATCCCACGGTGCTCGGGGCCGTCCACCTCGACGACGACCCGCTGCGCGAACCACGCGAGGTCGACGTAGATCAGCGCTGAGAGCGGTCCCGACCGGTGCGGCTGGTTCCAGGCCCGGCCACGCGCCCAGGCCTGGCGGCTCAGCGCACGTTCGAGCTGCTGCTCCGCCCGGCTCGCCGGATGTGGCCGCCCCCGCACCGCCGGTACGGTCGCCGCCGGCGGTTCCGGGACGGAGATGGCTGGCGCCGCGGAGGTGCCCGGCGCCGCGGGTGGGGATCGCGGAGCCGCCGTGGGCGGTGCGACCGGCGCCACCGTCGAGCCGGCCGGGACGGCACGGGTGAACCGGTTGTTCGCGGGGGTCGCCGGACAGGGCAGAGCCTGGATCCGGTCGGCGTGTGGCGTGTCTGGCTGACCGGTCAGCCAGACACCGACACGGCCCTGGTAGGCGAACCACACCAACGCGTCCAGCAGTGCTCGCTGCTCGGCAGGACGCGATTCCCGCGCGGCTGGATCGACGACCAGCACCAGGTCCGCACGGCCGAACCCCGAGGCGACGGCCTGGGCGGCCCCCACCGCGCGAATATCCGGCGGAAAGCGGCTGGTCCGTGGTCGCGGTCCGCCACGCAGCGCGCGCTCGGCGAGATCGGCCAGGTACCGCGACGAGATCCCCCAGGCGTCGGCTGTCTTCGATGCGAGGTCCCGTATCGCCGCCGGCGCCGCTCCACCCGCGGACTCGATCGCCTCGCTCTCGGGCAGCCAGGCGGGCAGCATCGCCATCGCCACCGTCTCCAACTCGTCGAGCAGCGCTTGCTGGTGGGCGGGTATGGATGGGAGCACGGGTGGGCGGTAGGCGACGGCGGCGGGCGCGTCATCCGGCAGCGGGTCGAGTGCGCGACGCACAGCGGCGTCCGTCGTTCCCTTGAGCCAGGTCAACCGCGAGGTCGGCAACGCGGCCCAGGATGCGGCAGAAACTGCGATCGTGCCGACCGGCCAGGACGGTGCCGCCATCGCACGGCCGCCGGCGGTCGGACCAGGAGAACTCGCCTCACCAGTGGGCGGTGGCGGTGGCGGTGAGGACGGTGTTGATGGCGGAGCGTGCGGATCCCCGGCCGGCCCGCCGGAATGCGTGGTGGTCAGCCGGGCCCGCGAGGTACGCGCGCCGCCGCGGGCCTGGGCGGCCGGACGCCGCGCCTCACAGGTCTCGGACGCTTCCCGCCGGGCGAGCGCGACGCCGGGCCGGGCCGGGCGGGCTGGCGGAGAGGTGGAGACGCCAGCGTCCCGCACGGCGGGGTTCGGCACCGGCGTGACGAACCGGTCCGGTCTGTCGGTCCTGCTCAGAAGGTCAGCCGGATTGGGAACACTGGCCGGGCTGCGCGCGCCAGCCGGCCTCGGAGTGATGGTGGGGAAGGCTGGCGCGGGTCGAGCCGCGGAGGCGGCCGGCGTCTGACGGGGGAATGCCGGCTCGGCGGTGGGCTTGGCACGGCCGTCCAGGGCATGGCGGACGAGCTGCAGCAAGGTGTCCCGGGCCGACTCAGGGGAGACGTCGAACAGGTCGATCGGGGCCAGGCGAGCCAGCAGGCCCGGCGCCTCGCACTCCTCGACGCGGACGGGCAGCAGGCGCCGGTCGGATCCGGACGGATTCGCCGCGATGGCCGCCTGCCATTCGGGCGCGTCGTCAAGACACCGCAGGTAGGCCGCGGAGAGCACGAGAATCGTGCGTCTCGAGCCCACGATGCCCGCCTGAATATGCGAACTCCAGTTCGATCCCGGCACGGAATCCCACGCCTTGATCAGGACTCGATAATTCGCGGACTCCAGCTGCCAGGCGACCCACTCGGCCCAGGCGCGGTCCGACGCGGCATAGGAGAGTAAGAAGTCCCACCGGCCCTCTGACGACACAAGGTCTACCCCCGTCCGGGCCCGCCCCCGTATGCCGGCCCGCGCCGCGATTATTACATCGGCGACAGAGGGCGCCGCTCTGGTGGTTCGTCATGTGCGTGCAGTGCGAGATGCCTGCGGGACCGGTGGAGTTCGACGGGCGAGCGAGGTGAGTCCACATCATCTGGAAAACGTCAGGACAACGCGGCTCGCGGTCTCTCCGGCAATAGAGGCACTACCGGGCGGCGCGAATCCGCGTTCGACTGCCGGATGACAGTGCCGCTCGTGGTTCACCGGACATCGTCCCTGGTCAGAGGCCGAACGGAGCGCAAGAATGAGGATCTCACTTCGGAGCGGCGGTCCGCCCGCGCGCGGTACAAGTGGATCGCGCAGACCGCGGCCTGCAGGAGACCCACCCGCGGGACCCTCGGCGCGGAGTGTTCTGATTGTGCCCGATGTGGCGGAGTTGCCGGTCGGATCCGTCCGCCGCCTCGCTGGGGAGGCCCCGGTTCCGGGTCTGACGGATGACACCAGCGTCGCGCGACGCAGAACCTGACCCGTGCGGTCGTGGCTGCCTGGGGCGTGCTGCGGGTGTGACCGTCAACCTTCGTGACAGCCGGATCACCAAGGCGCTGGCGCTACGGTGTCGTCCAGTTGTCCATCTGTGGCCCGGTGGCTCGCGGCGACGACATCGACGAAGCAGACGTTGACCTGCTGTACGTGCGGACGCCCGACTCGAGCATCGAGTGCGAGATCGTCGACTCGATTGAGGTCGCGGTCACTGCCGATGAAAGCGGGCAGCGTCGGCAGCAGTCCGCGGGACCGCAGAGGGCGTTTACATCACGACCGGCATGCCGCCGTCACCCTCGGTGTGGCCGTTGATAGTTTAGCCGGATGAGGCGGCCAGCTCGAAACAGCGAGATCGAGGACAGCAGGTCGGCCTTGATGCCGCGGGCGCGCTGCCCAGCCGTGCGCTCGTCATAAAGGAGCCAGTCCTCCAGCAGCGCCGGTAGCGAGAACTGGAGCTGAAAAGCCCGGGAACCGTCAGCGGGCACGATTATCCAGTCGCCGGTGACCTCGCGTCGGGTCACGAACTGGATGCTCACGCCGATTTCGGGCCCATTGTGTGCGACGTAGGTGTCGAGCGCGGCGAGGTCAGCAGGCCGCAGAGCCAGCACAAAAGGTGCGGACGGAAACGCGAAGACCAGATTCTCGCCCAGCTGCCCGACAGACTCGGCGGCAAGGAAGGCCAGGCGATCTCGGGGAAGAGCTTCAGCCTCTCGCCGTGCCGGGTTCAGTTCTTCTGCCCGTAGGGCTCGACGCGCACGCCTCTCGAAGCCGAACCAGTCATTGGGGTTCTCCGTGCTGATCTCGTCGGACTCCACATTGGTCCATGTGTCGAAGGCCAGCCTGAGAGCGGTACGGACCTGTCCGGTGGGCAACGGCGAAACCCGCGTATCTTCGGCAAGCTCGTAGACTCTCCGTGCGGTGTGGTCGACGGCGCTCAGCAACCTGGAAAAACCCGGGCTCGACAGGTCCACAAGGGAGATCTGCTGGGCGAGCGCGAACTGCTGGGCGGGCTTGGTGAAGCCGGAGGTGGAGAATAGGGCGTACCGGTAGTGGTAGCGTCGCATCGGGATCGCGCGTGAGCCCGCCGACGCCGTCGAGTGATGCTCGTTGACGTCGTGGATGACTCCATGTGCATTCCGCACGTCACCTAGACCCGTCTTCGCGGTACGATATTTCGCCTCGACGAAGATACGTAGAGGTAGCGAGAACGGAACCGGCAAGGTCAACTCGCCGAGCACATCGGCCTGGTGATCCGTGCCACGACCGCGTACGAGGAGCCCGTGTGCGCCCCGTTTCAGTGCCTCGGGGTCCTGCAGCTCGGATACCAGCAGGCGGTACCCACTCTCGTAAAGGAGCCGAGCCAACACCTCCTCCAGGATATAGCCCCGCAGCTGCTCCAGGCTGGTCATAGCACCGCTTCCTGGTGGGCCCGGCACTGAAGATCTCGGCGTCCCACCCGCTCGATCGTGTCAAGTTCGGCTCTGAAGTCGTCGATGAGGTGGCGGCCGGTTTCATGCTGCCGATCGCATCCAGCGCGCGGCCTGGGCAAGCACAGCTTCCTCGACGGTCTCGTACGACTGGGTCATCGAGTCGCCGCCTCGGGCAGCTTCGACGTTCTCCGGGGGGCGAGCACCGATCCGAACGCCGGACGCTAGCCATACCGGCGCCAGCCCTCATCGTTGGGCTTGAGATGGAATGCGGCCCCTGCCGGATGGGGTAAGTCCGCTAGGAGGCCGATGACAAGAACGTGGTCAAGGTGTAGTCGATCGTGGCGACATCCTACGGGATACCGCGGCGCACGGAGGCCGATATCTGGGTGGTCGACGGTGACGGCCCTGAGCTGTACCGAATAAATCACTGTCCGCTATAGGTGTGGCGGCGGGGCCCCGTCAGGCAGCAGCGGCCCCGTGGTCGTGGGGCGGGCCGGGGCTTCGCCGCACATTGACTTCTACGTGTCCTACGCGGACGCGGACCGAGGCTGGGCGGAACGGATCGCATCCGGGCCGGAGGAAGTCAACCATCGGATGATCTTAAAGGAATGGGACTTCACCACGGGATCGCATTGTGGCCGGGAGATGCACCGTGTCGCGACGGTGGCGCAGCCGACGGTCACGGTGCTCTCGGATGCCTACGTGACCTGCACCTTCGGGGAGGCCGAATGGCAGGCTGCCTGACGCGCGGACCCTTCGGGTGCCAATCGGGAAAGGTGTCGCCGGTGTGGGTGAAGGGTATTCGGAACGGGGCGGATCAAGCCGGAGTCGTCGGCGTCCGTCGACCACGGTGCTGGTCCACGGGGCCGCCAGGCCTGCGGAGTGGGGGTGTTCATGCAGGCCGGTCAATGGCCCCGCGTCAGGACTCCAGGAGGCTCCGCAGGCGTCCAAGGTCCGCACGCACGAGCGCCGCGTCCCGATCGAAGTCGCCATCCGCCACGCCGGGCAGCTGGTAGAGCGTGAAGACGACCTCGCTGCCCTCACTGTTGCGCAGTACTCGGAGCGGGTTGTGAACCACCGTTCCGTCCGGGAGCGTCACATCGTGGTCAAGCACACCGTGCTGCACCGGACCCGTGAAGGAGACTTCGACCGTTCCCATCGGTGAATCCGTCACCCAGCGCCCTTCCTCGAGCCGGATGCCGTTGCTCAGGCCCGCCGCCCACAGGGGAAGGTTCTCCGGGTTCCCGGCGAAGGCCGCGACCGCCGCGGGGGCGCGTTCGATGGGCTGTGAGATGTGCAGCGCTCGCCACGTCATTCGACCAGGCTACGAGGAGCCGCGGCACACGCGAGGGAGGGGACGACGCCGTCCGACGGAATGCGGCCTCTTCAGCGGCCACCCTGACGGCCTCACACTGAGTCATGTTCGACTCAGCACTAGCGTTCGGGGAACAGCTCGGCTGCGTTGGCCGCCGCGGTCGCCTTGAGCGCAGGTGCCTCGCGGGCGAGGATGTACCCGGCTGTCACGGCTTCGTCGACGGCGTGGTCGTAGGCAGCGAGGTAGGTCTGGCGGTCGGGGTAGAGGGTCCGCAGGCGGTTGGTCGGGAAGGGCGACATCGTTCCGAACAGGGAGTCCATCAGGGAGGCGCCCGGGACGGTACCGCTGTAGGTCGCGACGGGAACCTCGAGTTCCGGCATCCGGATACCGCCGAGGGCGTTGCCGTAGGTGTCCCGCTCGATGCGCGGCGGGTTTCCGGCGAAGGCGATGCGGGGCAGTGACGGCGGCGGGGCTCCACCTGAGGCCCACCTCACCAGGTCCGCGCTGGCGGCGGACACGACCGGCTGCCAGTTGAGCGAGTTCGGAGCCGCCGTCGCGCCGACTGCGCCCGAGGTCGACCCGAGGGCGGCCGTGGGCAGGGTGAGGCCGTCGCGGGTGAAGAGCTTGACCACGTCGCCGATGGTGTCGGAACCGCCCCCGGCATGGGCGGCACCCGCGATCTCCCAGAATCGGAACGTGGCCGAGTCCGGTTGACGCGCCGGGTAGATCGACTCCGCCTCGGTCTCCGTGCTCACGAGGATCGACGGGATGCCGAGGTCATCGCGGATTCGCGTGGGCGGCCGGGCGAGCGAGGCGGCGGCGTCGTCGGCTTCCGCGGCTATCTGGAAATCGGCCGCGCGCCCGAAGCTGGTGATCAACAGAGCGCCGTCGAGTGCCTTGCTCAGGGGCTGGACGCCGTTGAGGTAGGAGGTCAGGCGGAAGCCGGACTGGGATGCGCCGGTGCCGAACACGTGCTTGACGTCAAATCCTGCCATCGGGTCGACCGGCAGCTCTCCACGCTCGCGCCCGACGAGGAGCGCGGCCTTCGTGAAGATGTCGTAGGAGAAGTTGTCGCCGGGATGGGTCAACGATCCGTAACGATGCGGGTCCCAGTTCCGCAGGCCGTTTCCTTCGGCCCCGGGAACTCCGTCGAGGCCGACCTTCTGAGCCGACACGTAAACGGTGGCGTCGCCGTCGCGCACGCTCTCGTGGGTGAAACTGCCGATCTCGAATCCGGCCGTCACATTGAGCCAGGACAGCCAGACGGTGCCGCTGAACTTCCTGGGCTCGCTGGGACGGATCACGAGAATCCGCGTCCTGAACGGTGCCGTGGCGGCCGGCCGCAACGTCCAGCGGCCATCCGTACCGAGCTGCGTGCCCGGCGCCGGGGCGTAGGAGGTGGCGTTGCCGTCGAGGATGAACTCCTGGGCGGTGTAGCCATAGCTGGCGAGGTCGAACACCGGGAGCGAGAAGGGGTTCGGACGGTCGCCATTGGTCGTCGGTCCCGTGACGGTCGTCCCGGTGCGCCTCGCCGCGTTGACGGTCGGCGTCGCTGTCTGGGTGGGCGTGTCTCCGCCAACGTCGTCAGCGCAGGCCGCGACACTGGTCAGAGCCGTGACCGCCACGAGGGAGAGCAGAAGCGGGGCTAATCGACCTGGCCGGCGTCGTCTCATGCGCGCTCCTGATATTTGTGCACGGCAGAGGCCGCTGTCGCGTGTAAAGAGCTTGGCGGGCGCTATGACCCTAATGCCACAGTAGGTGTGCGTCCAGACGATCCAGAAATATTATCTGGCCGTCGACGAGCTTTGTGGCCGCCGTCGCCCGGTCGAACCATCCACGGGCAGCGGTCGGCCAACCGTGGAGGATCGCGAATCCGGAACAGAGGAAGCAGCTGACCGAGCTGTTCACGCAGGTGGCCGGGCGGTTCTTCGCGGATGCTCTCGCCCAGGTCACCACGTTCAAGATCCTGCCGACCAGGCCGAATGAGGAGCCTGGGACGGTCCACGGAACATTCCGCAGCACCGCCGCCCCGGAGACGAGCTCCGTCGCGTTCCGGTGGGTGAAGCAGGCGGACGGGTTGGAGCGCGCGGATTTCGCCATCGAGAGCCTGTGGATCACGACGACCTACCGGCAGCAGTTCGCGCAGGTCATGAATCAGGGATCGACGCCTTCCGAAGGTACTGACGATCCGTCCGGTCCCTACGCTTGGGGACATGACCGACAGCACGATCCCGCGCCAGTCGACTGTTGTCAGTAGACGTCGCGAAGGTAGCGCGCGTCGGCGGTGAGCTGTCGGAGATAGTCGCCGGCCTGTCCGGCGCTCATATCCCCGTGGTTCACCACGACGTCGCGCAGAGCGGTGTCGACGTCCTTGGCCATCCGCGCCGCATCTCCGCACACGTAGACCACGGCGCCCTCGCGCAGCCAGCGCCACAGCCGCGCGCCTCGCTCGCGCATGCGATCCTGCACGTAGATCTTGGCTCGCTGGTCGCGGGAGAAGGCCGTGTCGAGTCGGGTCAGCAGTCCCGACCGCGCGAACTCGGCAAGCTCATCGCTGTAGTAGAAGTCGGTCGCCTTGCGTTGCTCGCCGAAGAAGAGCCAGTTGCGACCGGTGTGACCGCGGGCCCGGCGCGTGTCCAGGAAGGCGAGGAACGGGGCCAGCCCGGTGCCCGGGCCGATCATGATCATCGGCGTCTCCGGGTCGGACGGTGGGGCGAATCCCGAGGAGCGGGCGACGGCGACCTGTATTGGCGTACCGGCCGGAGCATCGGCGAGGAACGCTGACGCCACGCCGGTGCGTGCCGCGCCCGAGGGTGCGTCGTAGCGCACCACGGACACAAGCGTCCGAATCCGCCGAGGCGAGACCTCAGCCGACGACGAGATCGAGTACCGGCGTTCACGTAGGGGCCTGAGGAGCTCGCACCACTCCTGCGCGGAGGCGTGCGTGCCGGTCTCGGCGATCACATCCACGGTCTGCCGTCCCCACAGCCACCCGTCAAGATCCGCACGGTCGCCGCGCAGCAGACGTTGGAGGTGGCGTGAGCCGCTGCGCTCAGCCACGAAGGCGAGAAACGCGCGGGATGGCTTCGCGATCTCAAGATGGTCGCGTAGGGCGACGGCGAGCTCTGTCTGGCCGAACTGGGGCAGTTCGACGATCGTGTCGCCGCGCAGACCTGTCGTGCTGAGCCATTCGTCGACCAGCTCGGCGCGATTGCTGGGCCGCAGGACGAGGGCGTCACCGGTCTCGTAAGTGAGGTCGCTGTCCCCCAGGTCGATCAGGAACTCGCGAACCTCCTTGGCTGAACCCGCGCCGCTGAGCAGTCGGTTGCCCGCCAGGATCACCCGGTGCGTCTCGCTCACCCGCGGGGCCCGGGACGCGCCCGAGGGCCGCGACACCGTCGCAGGCGCAGGCGCAGGCTCGGGTCTGGCGGGGGAGGCCCCTGCGCGAGCGGCAAGCACCCGGTCGAGCCAGGCCTGGGCCGCCTCGTCGAAATCCGGCTCGCAGTCGACCCGGTCGGCCAGGCGCAGTCCGCCGAGTTCGGCGAGCAGCTCGTCGATACGCCGACCGTGGCCGCAGAAGTCGCTGTAGCTGCTGTCACCGAGGGCGATCACGCTGAAGCGGACGTCGTCGAGCGGCATCGAGCGAGCTCGCAGCCTCGCCAGGAATTCGGAGCCGTTGTCGGGGGACTCCCCGTCGCCGAAGGTGCTCGTGACGACCACGAGGTCGGTGCGCGGGGCGATGTGGTCGATCTCGTTGAGGGACAGCCTGGTGACGACGGCGCCGGACTCGGTCAGCCTCGCCTCGGCCTGTTCGGCGACCCGTTCCGCGTTGCCGGTCTGGGAGGCCCAGCCGAGCAGCACCCTGCGCTCGCCTGTCCCCGACGAGATCTCGTGTCCTTCGGCCGGAAGGCGTGACCAGAGACCGGCCAGTACGCCGTTCACCCACAGGGCCGTCCGCGCGGTGACTGGTGCCGACGGCGGGAGCGTGGGTACCGAGGTGAGCGGTCCGCGCGCGAGATCGATGCCCAGACCAGCCACGAAGCCAGCCAGATAGGTGCTCTCGTCGTCGTTCAGCGCCGGGGCGGCCGTCCCGGCGAGCCCGAGCAGTCTCGCGACGGGTGCGGCGGAGGCCACGTCGCCCGCCTGAAGGGCGGAGGCCACGTTGTCCGCCGGAAGTACGTCGTTCGTGACGGTGGGCGGAGGCTGGGCCGTCGTGGGCGTGTGGACGCGCGTGAGCGCGACGGCACTGGCCTTGAACCCGGGCTGCAGGGAGACAGGATCGACCGCGTCGGAGGTCGTGGCGTTCACCGCGAGGTACTCGCCGAACATGTCGTTCCAGTGGAACGGGGCGAAGCAGTTGCCCGGCTGGACCCGGTCGGTGACGGCGGCGGGCAGGACGGCGCGCCCTCGCCGCGAGGCGACCTCCACCTGGTCCCCTTCGGAGATTCCGAGTGCCGCGGCGTCGTCCGGGTGAATCTCGATGAACGGGGCCGGGTTGAGCTTGTTGAGTCGCCCGACGCGCCCGGTCTTGGTCAGGGTGTGCCACTGGTGCTGGAGGCGGCCCGTGTTGAGGAGATAGGGGTACTGCTCGTCGGGCATCTCCCGCGGGTCGACGTGCGGCCGCGGCCAGAACTTCGCCCTCCCGGACGGAGTCGGGAACCGTGGGCCGTCGTCGGTCAGGTAACGGATCGGGTTGCGAGCGCCGGCGCCTGGCGGCGCGGGCCACTGCATCGGCCCGTCCCGCAGTCTGTCGTGGGTGATGCCGCGTAGGTCCCATCCGGTCACCGGATTCCACGCCTGACGCAGCTCGTCGAACACTTCCTGCGCACTGTTGTAGGTGAAGTGGTCGGCATATCCCAGACGGGCGGCGATCCCGGCGATGAGCTGCCAGTCGGCGCGTGCCTGGCCGGGCGGGTCCGCCGCGGGCTGGGTGAGGGTGAGATTCCGTTCGGAGTTCACCATCACGCCGGCCGTCTCCGCCCAGACGGCCGCGGGCAGGACGACGTCGGCGTAACCGGTGGTCTCCGTTTCGGTGAAGGCCTCGTGGACGAGGACGAACTCGGCCGTCTCCAGGCCTTCGATGACGGTGCGGCGGTTCGCTACGGTGGCGACCGGGTTGGTGCAGATGATCCATGCTGCCTTGATCGCCCCGGTCGACATCTGCTCGAACATTCCGATCGTGCCGTTGCCGTGGTCCGCGCGGATCGTGTCCGCCGGCAGGCCCCAGAGCTGCTCGATGTGCGCGCGGTCGGCGGGATCCAGGAGCGACCTCTGCCCGGGTAGGCCCGGCCCCATGTAACCCATCTCGCGGCCGCCCATCGCGTTGGGCTGTCCGGTGAGCGAGAACGGCCCGCTCCCGGTGCGGCAGATCGCGCCGGTCGCGAGGTGGAGGTTGATCAGGGCGTTGGTGTTCCAGGTGCCGTGGGTGGACTGGTTGAGTCCCATCGTCCAGCAGCTCATCCAGTTCCCGGCGGCCGCGATGAGTGCCGCGGCGGTGCGCAGGTCGTCCTCCGGGACGCCGGTGATGTCGGCGACGGTAACCGGGTCGTAGCCGGCGAGGAGGTCGGGCATGGCGGCCCAGCCCTCGGTGTGGGCGGCGACGAACGACTCGTCGACCGCGCCGGAGGCGTGCAGCAGGTGAAGCAGTCCGTTGAGCAGTGCGATGTCCGTGCCCGGCCGGAGCTGGAGGAACAGATCGGCCTTGTCCGCCGTCGCCGTCCGGCGGGGGTCGACCACGATGAGCTTCGCGCCGGCCCTGACGCGATCCATCATCCGCAGGAACAGGATCGGGTGGCAGTCGGCCATGTTCGCGCCGATGACGAGGAACACGTCGGCGTGGTCGAAGTCGTCGTAGCTGCCGGGGGGAGCGTCCGCTCCTAGGCTGAGCTTGTAGCCCGAGGCGGCGCTGGCCATGCACAGCCGGCTGTTGCACTCCTGGTACTGGGTGCGCAGGAAGCCCTTGGCGAGCTTGGTGATCAGGTATTGCGCCTCGATGCTCAGCTGGCCGGAGGTGTAGATGCCGATGGCGTCCGGGCCGTGTTCGTCGCGCAGCGCCGCGAGGCGGGCGGCGGCGAGGTCGAGCGCCGTGTCGACGTCGACCGGGGCCGGCTCCTCGTCGCGGCCGGCCCGGGCGAGCGCGGTGGTGAGCCGTCCGGGCGCGTTGAGCATTTCGGCTGTGGTCGCGCCCTTGGTGCACAGTCGGCCACGGTTCACCGGATGATCGGGATCCCCTGTGGAACGGACGACCCGCGGGGTGTCCCCACCGCGGTCGACCTCGAGGACGATCCCGCAGCCGACACCGCAGTACGCGCACACGGTGCGGACCCGGTCCAGCGCGACCTTCGTGGTCACCGAAGCACCAGGTGCACTCTGCGGTGTCCTGTGGGTGGGGTGATGGGCGGCGCTGGCACAGTGCGACGGTTCCAGAGCCGGGTTACCCGGGCTCGCGTGTCGGGTTGCGGTCGCGCAACCGTCCCCTCACCACGGCGGACGGCGCGTGGCGAGCAATCCGTTTCGGCGAAGTAACCGTGCCGACCGCCCGGGATAACTCGCGGTGGTCAAGGTGGCACCAACCCAGAGCGGAGAGGGGACTGCTTCATGCCCGCAACCCGCCGGAAGCACGTCGTCGTCGTCGGTAACGGTATGGTCGGCCAGCGGTTCGTGGAGACACTGCGGCAACGCGACACCGGGGGCCGGTTCTCGATCACCGTGGTGGGCGAGGAGCCGCGCCGTGCGTACGATCGCGTCGCGCTCTCGTCCTACTTCGACGGAGTGAGCGCCGCCGAACTGGACCTCGTGGCCGCGGGCACCTACGACAGCCCGCACGCGACGCTGCATCTGGACGAGTCCGTCGCGGCGATCGACCGGGCCGCCTCGACCGTCACCACCAGCCGCGGTCGCACCCTCGACTACGACGTCCTCGTGCTGGCCACCGGCTCGTACCCGTTCGTCCCCCCGGTCCCGGGCAGGGACCTGGACGGCTGCTTCGTCTACCGGACCCTCGACGACCTGGACGCCATCCGCGCCGCTGCCGCGGCCGCGGCCGAACACACGCGTGGCCGCCGGGCCGGGCTGGTCGTCGGCGGTGGGCTGCTCGGGCTCGAGGCGGCGCGGGCGCTGCGCCTGCTCGGCATGAGCCCGCACGTGGTGGAGCTGGCGCCGCGGCTGATGCCGCTGCAGGTGGACGAGCCCGGCGGCGCGGTGCTCCGCCGACTGATCGAGCGCCTCGGCGTCACCGTCCACACGGCGACGTCCGTGGCCGCCGTCGAGCCCAGCGGCGGACGGCTGCTCGCCACCCTGGCCAACGGCACCGAGCTCGACCTGGACGTCGTCGTCTTCTCCGCCGGCATCCGTCCCCGCGACCAGTTGGCGCGTGAGTGTGGCCTTGCTGTCGGGCCGCGCGGCGGCGTCGCGGTGGACGCACGGTGCCGCACGACCGACGAGTCCATCTATGCCATCGGGGAGTGCGCCGTCGTCGACGGTCATGTGTACGGCCTGGTCGCCCCGGGCTACGACATGGCCTCCGTGGTCGCCGAGCAGCTGCTCGGCCGGGACGCCACGTTCACCGGCGCGGACCTGAGCACGAAGCTCAAGCTGCTCGGTGTCGACGTCGCCAGCTTCGGTGACGCCCTCGCGGCCACGGCGGGTGCGCTGGAGGTCCGAGTCGAGAACGCGGTGGAGAACACCTACGCCAAGATCGTCGTCTCCGACGACGCCAGCACGCTGCTCGGCGGCATCCTCGTGGGTGACGCGAGCCGTTATGCGGCACTGCGCCCTCTGGTCGGGCGGCGGCTCCCGGCGGACCCCGTCGCGATGATCGCCCCGACCGGCGGAGTCGACCTCGACGCGGGGGCCCTGCCTCGCGAGGCGCAGATCTGCTCCTGCAACGACGTCTCCAAGGGCGCGATCCTGGACTCGATCGTCGAGCACGGTCTCACCGACGTCGCGGGGATCAAGGCGTGTACGCGGGCCGGCACGACCTGCGGATCCTGCGTGGCCCTGCTCAAGCCACTGCTGGCCGAGGCCGGCGTCGAGGTCGGCACGGGGCTGTGCGAGCACTTCGACGTCACCCGGGCCGAGCTCTTCGAGATCGCCCGCAGTCAACGGATCGGCACCTTCACCGAGCTCGTCCAGCGGCACGGACGTGGCCGCGGCTGCGACACGTGCAAGCCCGCCGTGGCCTCGATCCTGGCCAGCCTGGGGCACGGCTACGTCCTGGACGGAGAACAGGCCGCCCTGCAGGACACCAACGACCATTTCCTTGCGAACCTCCAGAAGAACGGCACCTACTCGGTGGTGCCCCGCGTCCCGGGCGGGGAGATCACGCCGGAGAAGCTGATCGTCATCGGCGAGGTGGCCCGTGACTTCGGTCTCTACGTGAAGATCACCGGAGGGCAGCGCGTCGACCTGTTCGGGGCGCGGGTCGAGCAGCTGCCGCTGATCTGGAGGCGTCTGGTCGACGCCGGGATGGAGTCCGGCCACGCCTACGGGAAGGCGATGCGGACCGTGAAGAGCTGCGTCGGCTCGACGTGGTGCCGCTACGGTGTCCAGGACTCGGCCGGCCTCGCCATAGACCTCGAACTGCGCTACCGCGGCATCCGAGGCCCCCACAAGATCAAGGCTGGTGTCAGCGGCTGCGCCCGCGAATGTGCCGAGGCGCAGGGCAAGGACATCGGCGTGATCGCCACGGATGCCGGCTGGAACCTCTACGTCGGCGGCAACGGGGGAGCGCGCCCGCGGCACGCCGACCTGTTCCTCACCTCGGTCGACACCGGGACCCTCGTCAGGGCCATCGACCGGTTCATCATGTTCTACGTCCGGACCGCCGACCGTCTGCAGCGGACGTCCACCTGGGTCGAGTCGCTGTCCGCGGACGGTCAGGACGGACTGGCGTACCTGCGCGGCGTGCTCGTCGACGACAGCCTCGGCATCTGCGCCGAACTGGACGCCGCCATGGAATCGCACGTCGCGCACTACTCTGACGAGTGGGCCGACACCCTGGCCGACCCCGAGCGGCTCAGGCGGTTCGTCAGTTTCGTGAACGCACCGGAGGTGCCGGACCCGTCCATCCAGTGGGCGCCCGAGCGCGGCCAGATCAAACCGCTGATCGCCGGCCCGACCCTGGAGGTGGTGTCGTGAGGACCGTGGAGGCCATGGAGGCCGTGGAGGCCGCGAAGGCCGTGGAGACCGACGTGTGGGACAGCGTCTGCGGCTCCCGCGACCTCCCCGTCGAGCGGGGCGTCGCCGCTCTGCTCGGTGACGTCCAGGTCGCGATCTTCCGGACCTACGACGGCGCGCTCTTCGCCGTCGGCAACCAGGATCCGTTCACCGGAGCCTTCGTGCTCTCCCGGGGCATCGTGGGCTCCCGGGGAGAGACTCCCACTGTCGCCTCCCCACTTCACAAGCAGGTCTTCGACCTGCGCACTGGTCGCTGCCTCGACTCGGACGGCGTCGTCATCCCGACCTACCCGGTGCGGGAACGTGACGGTTACGTGGAGGTCCACGTCGGGACGGAAGCCGGGCGAGCGTCACGGTGACCGACTCCGGCCCGGTGACGGCGCCCGTCGAGCCGCTCGCCGGTTACACGGTCGCGCTCACCGCGGCGCGCCGGCGTGAGGAGTTCGGCGCGGCTCTGGAGCGACGCGGCGCCAAGGTCGTCTACGCCCCCGCGATACGCATCGTGCCGCTCGCGGACGACGCCCGGCTGCGGGAGGCCACCGAACGCTGCATCGCCGCACCCGTGGACGTCGTCGTCGCCACCACCGGAATCGGCTTCCGGGGCTGGGTCGACGCGGCCGAGACGTGGGGTCTCGCCGACCGGCTGGTCGCGGCGTTCGAGTCGGCGGACCTGCTGGCACGCGGGCCGAAGGCGCGCGGTGCGATCCGGGCGACCGGGCTGCGTGAGGCGTGGTCACCCGAGTCGGAGTCATCCTCCGAGGTCATGTCATACCTGACCGCCCACGGCGGCCTGGACGGCAAGCGGATCGCGGTGCAGCTGCACGGCGAGCCACTGCCGGACATGCTCCAGACGCTGCGCGCGGCCGGCGCCGAGGTCATCGAGATTCCCGTCTACCGGTGGGTCCCGGCGCAGGACATGGCTCCCGTCCGCCGCGTGGTGGAGTGCGTCGCGGCACGGTCGCTGGACGCGGTCGCGTTCACGAGCGCGCCCGCCGCCGCGAGCTTCCTGCAGACAGCCGACGAGATGGCGCTGCGATCCGCCGTCGTGGAGGCGATGCGCGGCCCGGTTGTCGCCGCCTGCGTCGGCCCGGTGACGGCCGCTCCCCTCGGGCGGGCTGGGATTCCGTGCGTGATCCCGTCGCGGGGACGTCTGGGCGCGCTTGTCCGGGAGATCGTGGAGCAGGTGCCCATCCGGCGTGGCCTGCGACTGCGCGTCGGCGAGCGCGCGCTGGACGTCCGCGGCCACGCCGTGGCCGTCGACGGTGTGCTCGTCGCGCTGCCCGCCGCCTCGATGACCCTGCTGCGCGCCCTGGCGGCCAGGCCTGGCTATGTCGTCTCCCGGGCGGACCTGCTCAACCTGACCGGCACGACCGACGAGCACGCGCTCGAGGTCGCCGTGGGCCGCCTGCGTACGTCGCTCGGCGACCCCGCCCTCATCCGGACCGTGGTGAAGCGCGGATACCGGCTCGACTGTGAGCCGGTATCCGCCTCCTCCGGGTGCCTCTAGGCCGTCTCGGCGTCCAGGTTGTCCCGGTGTCCAGGCCATCCCGGTGTCTCAGATGCCGGCGGCGCGATTCTCGGACGGACGGACATAGACGGCCCAGGTGACCGCGAGGCAGAGTGCGTAGAAGGCGATGAAGCCGACGTAGGCCGCGTCGCCGTTGCCGCTGCTCAGGAACGACTGGCGGAACGCGATGTTGACGAGCACACCGCCGAAGGCGCCGATCGCGCCGGCAATGCCGATCACGGCGTTCGCGATGCGCCGCGCCTCCTGGTCTCCGCCCATGCGTAGCCGGAACACCGCCGGGATCATCTTGTAGACCGAGCCGTTGCCGATCCCGCTGAAGACGAACAGCGCCATGAACCCGACGAGGAACAGCGGCAGCGAGCCCTGTTCCGAGGCGACGAGCACGACGATGCCGGCCGCCGCCATCGCGGCGAAGTTCCACAGCGTCGTCCGCGCACCGCCGAGGCGGTCGGCCAGCCAGCCGCCGACCGGGCGGACGAGCGAGCCGGTCAGCGGCCCGAGGAACGTCAGATACATGACCTTCACCGGGTCGACCCTGCCCGTTGCCGTGGAGAGGAAATGGGAGCCGAACTCGTTGGACAGCACCTGCCCGAACGCGAAGCCGAAGCCGATGAACGAGCCGAACGTCCCGATGTAGAGCAGCGAGATCAGCCAGGTGTGCACGTCGGCACAGGCGTCGCGCATCGCCCGCTTCTCGTTCCGCACGTTGGTGATGTTGTCCTGTAGCAGCGCGGCCGCCGCGATCGCGATCACCACCAACGGCAGGTAGATCGCGACCAGGACCCGCGGATGATCCTTCCCCGCGGTCGCGATGACGAGCAATCCGATCAACTGGACAGTCGCGACCCCGATGTTGCCCCCGCCGGCGTTGAGCCCGAGCGCCGCGCCCTTGAGCCGTTGCGGAAAGAAGGAGTTGATGTTGGTCATGGACGAGGCGAAGTTCCCGCCCCCGACGCCGGCCAGTGCGGCCAGGATCAGCAGCGTCGCGTAGCTCGTCCCGGGCTTCAACGCGATCCCGGTGGCGATCAGTGGGACGAGCAGAAGCGCTGCCGAGATGACCGTCCAGTTGCGTCCGCCGAACTTCGCGACGGCGAACGTGTACGGCAGCCGCACAGCGGAACCGATCGCGGTCGGCACTATCGTCAACATGAACTTCTCGGCGGCGGCCTGCTTCGGGTCAGCGGAGATCCCGTAATTCGGGCCGAGGAACAGCACGAACACCGACCACAGTGACCAGATCGAGAACCCGATGTGCTCGGAGAACACCGACACGAGCAGGTTGCGCCTGGCGACCGCCCGGCCTCCTCCGTCCCAGAACCGCTCGTCCTCGGGACGCCAGTCCTCCAGCCATCGCCCCCGGATCAGTCCACCAGTCGACGGTGCGGTGGTGGCAGTCGGAATCGGATCCAACGTCGTGGTCATCGTTCCTCCGGTCGGCTGCGTAGTCCGGTTACCGTGATGACCCTAGGAACCGCGGATTGCCTGGGCGTTCGCGTGCGGGGGCGACGTCGCAACGGATCCCACACCGTGCGCGGTAGCGGCTGGTGAGGTTCAGCCGGGGCTGGTTGGCGGCCAGAACGAACTACAGCCGGGCCAGGAGGCCGCGAGTCGCCTCGACGCACCGGGCGAGCCGGTCATGGGGGCTGACGCCGGCTTCTGCCTGTGAGCGAACCGGTACCTCGAGTCCGATCACCCGGTCGCGGGGCAGCGCCGTGAGCAGGTCGAGCAACGGCAGCTCACCCGTGCCCGGCACCATCCGCTCGAACATCGCCTCCGTCATGTAGTCGGAGGTGGCGGGAACCAGCGGCGCGTCGCTGAGCTGGATGTAGCCGACGATGTCGGAGTCCAGTGCCGCGATGTCGTCGGGAGTGGAACCGGACCGGATGATGTGCATCGTGTCGATGAGGAGACGGAAGTCCGGCCGCCCGACCTGGCGGATGGCGTGGAGCGCCGTCGGTAGATCTCCGATTGTCAGGCCCGGGCCCGGCTCGATGGTCGTCTCCATACCGAACGACGCCGCCAGCTCGGCGAGAAGTCCGAACTGCTGCACGCTGCGGTCCGGATCGGGATCGAGGGAGACGGTGTTGACTCGTCGGACACCCAGCTCCGCCATAAGCTCAAGATCGGGAACCCGGTCGCGGACATCGGAGCCCGCGCGGACGTTCATACCCTCGCCGAGCGAGATGGAGATGTCGCGGTCACGCATCGCCGCGATCATGTTCCGTCGCAGCGGGGCGTCCTCGCGTAACGAGAAGGGAGGGTAGCCCAGTGAGCTGTACGGATTGGATTCCAGGCCGGTGGAAATGTGCCGGCAGCCGAGGTCGGCGGCCAGGGAGACGAAGTCCACCGGTGGCATTCCGAAGACGCTGAGAAACTCGATACCCAAGCTTTCCATCGGTTTCGCCTTCTTTCTGTGGTGGCAGGGCTCTGCCGTGCCGGAGCCGACGGCGTCGCGGGGGCGGCGCGGGTCGCGGGATATCTCGACAGGGACGTGCGTGGCTGTCGCTCAGGCCACCTGGAGGGAAACGCGTACCGCGTCCTGGCCGGGCACGCGTCGATCGGCCAGCGCCAGCGCGTCTTCGAACTGTTCCAGCGGGAACGACGCGCCGTGGAGCACGCCGGTGGGCACCTTCCCCTCGTTGATCATTGTGCAGGCGCCGGCCAGGTCGAGGCCGCCGCCGGGCGCGATGGTCAGGTGACGCAGCGGGATCTGACTGACGTCGAATCCGTCGAGAAGCCGGTCCTTCATCCCGGCCGCGACGATCGTGGCGCCGGTCCGGGCGATCCGCATGGCGGTCTTCAGCGTCACCGGGTTGCCTGACGCGGCGTCGAGGACGACGTCCGCCATCGCTCCACCGGTGATCTCGGCGACGCGGGCGACCACGTCCTCGTTCTCCACATCGATGGCGTGATCCGCGCCGACCTTGAGCGCGGTGTCGAGTCGGAGCCGGTCGCCGGCCAGCCCGGTCACGATGATCGTTCCGGCGCCGGCCGCGCGGGCGCCGACGATCGCGGCCAGCCCCATGTGGCCAGGGCCCTCCACCACCAGAGTCTGGCCGGGCTGCACGGACCGGATCCAGGTGATCGCGTTGGTCAGGCACTCGTAGACCGTCAACTCGGTCGCCGGCAGGTCGTCGCGAAGCCGGTGGACCTCCGAGCCGGGCACGAGCTCCATGTAGTCGGCATAGCCGCCGAAGAGTCCGGATCCCTCATCAAGAGGAAAGTCGAACCCGTAAACCCTGCTCCCGGTTGGTCCACGCACCACTGAACGGACCCCGACCCGGTCGCCTTCCCGGACGCCGAACTGCGCCTGCGCCTCCGGTGTGATCTCGTCGATCCGACCGACGATCTCGTGACCGGGAACGGCGGGGAACACCCCACCCGACGGCACCGGCGCGTGCCCCCTGAACTGGTCGACATCGCTGTGACAGATGCCGACCGCCTCGACCCGCAGCACCGCGCATCCCGGCCTTAACGCCGGCTTCGGGACCTCTCGAAGCTCCCAGGTCTCGTCACCCTTGAACACGATCGCACGTGGCACGTCAACGTCTCCTCGCAACGAAGTGAGCTTCATAGTTATCTGTCAGCCGACAGGCAAGTCAATACTTGACAGTCGACTGACAGATTCATAAAGTGACGGACCGTGACGGCGGCCAACGGGGCGAGGCGGACCCAGGCGGAGCGGCGCGCGGCCTCCGAGGAGGCGGTGCTGCGGGCCGCCGCCGAGCTGATCGCGGAGCGTGGGCTCGAGCGCGCGTCACTGCGCAGCATCGGCGCCCGCGCCGGGATCAGCCGTGCGATGCCCGCCTATCACTTCGGGTCGAAGGACGTCCTGATCACCCGGCTCGCCGAGCGGGCGCACGAACGGACGCTGGAGGCGACCAGGGAGGCGCTCAGGCAGGCGCACCAACGCATCGACGAGCTCTCCAGCCTCGAGGTGCTGCGGGCGACCATCGAGACCTACCTCCAGGTCTTCACCACAGCGGATTCCCCGGAGGAGCGCGCCGTCGTCGTCCTGTGGGGTGCGACCTTTCCCGCGGAGTCACCGCTACCGACCGTCCTCGAGGCGGACCGGCAGACGCACGAGCAGCTCGCCGACACGATCCGCGCCGGCCAGCGGGACGGATCGATCCGGGACGACATCGACGCCGACGCCGGCGCCACCATGATCACGGGAATGGCCCGCGGTGTCGCCGCGCTCTCGCTCACCCAACCCGGCACCGCCGACCTGGAGCTGGTGCGGACCCTCTGCGGTGAAGCCATCACCGCCGTACTCGGCACCCGCGGCGAAACCTCCTCCCCAGTCAAGGGACCAGTAGGGGCGCCAGACCGAGCTCAGCATTGAACGGTGCATCATCCACGGCGGCACGAGCGTGCTCACAACGCTGCGAGCATCGACTCGGCTCGCGGGTGAGGCATGCCGTCCGGAGGCGCGTTCATATGCTCGCAGAACCCTGAACCCACAGGTGCGCGCGGCCGGGTCACCACGGGACCGGGATCGAACCCGTGGTGACCCCGGCGGCGGAATCGTCGCTGCGCGCCGGGGCCCTCGTTCACCGTGGCGACGTCGCCCGTCGCAGAACGCGCACCGGCAGCGACGCGTGGCCGGATGCCCAGACGTGTCGTTCTTCGTAGGACCACGCGTAGGTCGGGTTGCCGTCCCGTATGAGGCCGCGTAGCCCGGGAAGACCGAGTTCCAGTGCGGACCACTCGTACAACTGCTGAAGCCGCGGCTGGATCACGCCGTAGTCGAGTATCCGCCCGAGACCATGCTCATCCGCGAGGTAAACCTGCAGATCCGCGTCGGGTGGGTAGCGGTCGGGAAGGACCCGGCCGAGCGAGAGGAATATTCCCGCCATCCCGAGCCGCGGATCCCCAAGGGCCCGGCCCAGGACAGCGAGCCGGCCCAGCGACAGCCGCGGCGCCGCGACCAGCGCGTGCGCATACAGAACACGGAGCAGGACGACGTTGAGAAAGAAGCGCTCGGTCGTTGACTCCAACTCGGCGAGATCACGGTTGTCCAGGTAGGCGGAGACGATGCTCGCGTTGTGGGCGCGGTACCAGCTCCAGGAGGTCGGTGCACTGATGAACGCCGACCACAGGTCGATCGCCGGCGAGGACTGCTCCCCCCGCAGGCCACCCGAGCGCGCCATGGCCTCACAACCGTCGCGCAGCAGCCGGTCATTGACCTCCCGCCACCACCGGCTCCCTGGAGGGTCTGCGTCCGGAGGATTGAGCACCCCCCGCTCGATCTGCCAGTACATGAACGACATCGCCGCTCTCCGGAAAGGCAGGTGTCGCGGCGCGCGCCCGACCGGTCCGTGATAGGTGCGTGACAGAAGCGCCATCCGCCCCCGGGGGTGATCGCGCACCCCCGCGACCTGAGTCGCCGCCCACTCCGCGGCAGTTCCCGCCATTGGTCGCATCCCGGAAACCTCTCCCCGTCCGCGGTATGAGATGGCTGGAACATCTCCACGCAGGGTCAGTATGACTGGTCTGCCACAGAAACCCGACGACAAGTCCTTCCGGTCCGTCGACGCGGCCGGAGTGTCGCCGTCTCGCGTGAGCGGGCTGGACCGCCCGGCTGGCAGCAGACATCCGCTCCTGATCGAGTTGCCCACGATAGTTTCGGCTGGGATGATGGAGATAAAGCCGCGAGAGGTTGGTGGGAAACGGGATGGCAGGTTACTTCCGGGCTTGTGACCAGTCGATGTTCGGCGCCTTCCGGGACATGCTTTCCGTCTTTCTGTGGGCCGGTGTTTCCTTTTATGCTCTCGCCGATCTTCTCCGTGGCCGGGAACTGGTTGGGTGGTTGAGGACGGGGTGGCTTTCTTCCTGGTGAACACCGAGAGCTGGGTGGTGCGCGCCGTCAGGAGGACCTGATCGCGGCGGTGCTGTCATGAAGCGCGGAAGGATGGGAAATCGTGCGTTCCGGGATGGTTCGCCGGTCGGGGCGGCGTGCGGGAGCACCGGTGTCCCGATCCCGGCGGGCGGCGGCTTCAGTGGCGTTGGTGAGCTTCACCGCGGCGGTCGCGGTCATTGTCGCCCGGCTGATCGACCGGCCGATTGCCCTGCCGGTTTCGGTCGCCGCTGTGACGATCGCGTTGGTAGCGGGCTGGACGGCGCTGGTCGGACGGGGGCTGCGCCGCCTGAGCGCGGCTGTCGTGGCGGCCTTCGCGCTCGGCGGCCTGATCGTCTTCGCGGGGGTGGTCGGCCTGACCACCGTGCTGGTCACCGTGTGCCTGCTCGTCACGTCGGGAACCGCGGCGCGCGGAGCCTTCGGGTGGCACCGGCCGAAAGGGATCATGGTTGGAGCCGCCCGCCGCGGTGTCCTGCTGGTGAACCCGCGCTCCGGGGGCGGCGCCGCCGACCGCCACAATCTCGCCCAGGAGGCCGCCCGGCGCGGGATCGCGGTCGTGACCCTCACGCCAGGCGCTGATCTGCGCTCCCTCGCCGAGGACGTCGCCGACCGCGGAGCCGACGTGGTGGGCATGGCGGGTGGCGATGGTTCGCAGGCGGTCGTCGCCGACGTGGCGCGGCGGCGCGGGATGGCCTTCGTCTGTGTCCCAGCCGGTACTCGTAACCACTTCGCCCTTGACCTCGGCCTCGATCGGAAGGATGTCGCGGGGGCGCTCGACGCGTTCGACCTGGCTGTCGAGCAGCGCGTTGACCTCGGTCAGCTCGGTGACCGCGTGTTCGTCAACAACGTCTCGTTGGGCGTCTACGCCGAGATCGTGCAGTCCGACAGCTACCGTGACGCCAAGGTGGGAACGGCGGCCGCGAGGCTGCCTGACCTTCTGGGCCTGGACCGCGCTCCGCCGGATCTTCGCTTCACCGGCCCGGACGGTCGCGCCGGATCGACCGCGGACGTTCTGCTCGTGTCCAACAACGCCTACCAACTGCACAGCCTTGGTGGTTTCGGCACCCGGCCCCGGCTCGACGGCGGCCGGCTTGGCATGGTGGCATTGCGCGTCGATCGCGCCCGCGACCTACCCGTACTCGTCGCGCTCGAGTCCGTGGGTGCCATCAGCCGGTTCCGTGGTTTCCACCAGTGGACCAGCCCCACGATGCGGGTCGACTCCGCGCGACCGGTCAGCGTCGGCGTGGACGGGGAGGCGCTGTGCCTGCCGCCACCGCTGGAGCTGCGCTCGCTTCCGGCGGCTGTGCGCGTTCGGATTCCGCTGCACGCGCCCGGGGTCCCGACCGTGCGGCCGGGTGTCTGGGAGATGTTCCCCGCGCTGATCCGCATCGCGGGCGGCCGGTCGCCGGCATGAGCCCCGCCCATGCGGCCTCGGCGTGGGTTGACAGCCGACCCGGTCATCGTTCTCAGGGCTTCGTCTGCCCGATCGGAGCGGCCGGCGGCGCCGCGGCGCCATCGGAGGGCCTGCCGTCGGGGCTCGGTGTGGCGGCGGCGGCAACGACACTCAGCGCGGCCAGGGCGACGACGACTATCAGCAGGACGAGGGCGACCGATGACGGGGTCGGAGAGTTCCACAACGCCAGGGCCAGAGCCCCTGCCCCGATGACGATCCCGCTGGTGAGGCGGCGGTGCCTGTCCAACAAGCGTCCCGGGCCGCCGGTGCGCAGACCCACGCGGGCTATGGCCCGACCGGTGGCGCCGGTGGCGTGGGCGGCACCGGAGCGGATGGCGCGTGCGCCGCGTCCCGGCCCGTAGAGATATCCGGCGACCACGATGATGACGGCTATGGTCAGCCCGGTGAGCGCGCTGTTCCGCAGGAAACGGACGAGAGTGTCGTAGATGGCTGCTGCCGCATCCCGAGGCTGGGCGTCGGGCGGGACGGAGTCCAGATAGATCTGGCGTGTGACAGCCAGCCCCACCAGCAGCACGACCATCATCACGCCGATCCCGATGCCCGCGGCCATGAGCCCGGCGCGGTGCGAGGGCGCCAGCCACACGCCCAGCGCGGCGAGTGCCACAACGGCAACCGGCAGCCAGAGACCGAGGATGCCGAGCAGACGCATGACATCCCGAGCCCTGGTCAGTTTGTCGGTCTGCAGCAGCACGATCTGCCGGTCGACGTCGGGAATCCTGCCGGCCTTCTCGAAGCCGGCGTCGACCAGCCGATTCTGCACACTGTCGACGATCGGGCCGATGTCCAACACGATCGTGTCGTCCTTCGCCTGGACCGCGCGACCTCCCTCACCGGTGAGGACCTTCACCACTGCGGCGTGTGCCCGGCGGTTCGCATTTTCCCATACCTGGGGGAACTGGTCACTGGTGACCACCCCCTGAACCACCTGATGAACCGCGCTGGTCAGAGCGGCCTTGAGCGCGCCGGCCAGCGCGTCGGTGTGGTCCACGACAATGGGGGGAGCACCGGTTTTTGCGACGGCGTCGGCGAGCGACGCGGCGACCTGATCGGCGTTGACGTTACTGACGACCCGGTTGGTCAGACGGTCGATCACCATGTTCTGCACCGCGGGATCGGTGGCAAGCGGGGCGACGGTCTCCACGTACCGGTCAGTGTCGGAGACCGTCGTGTCTGCCCAGGCGGCAACCACGCCGAGTGGCGCCAGCAGAGCGGCTACCAGGAGCAGGACGGACGCCCCGGCGGTCCGTAGCCGGTCGTGCCGCACCGTTGCCGCGCTGCGCAGCCGCTCGTACTCCGCACGCTCCCCGACGGACAGGGGGCGCCCGCCGTCCGAACGCGCGGGGCCGTCGACGTCGCGGCCAGCATTTTCGACCATGGCGCAGTTCCTCCCGCTTTTGCCTGCGAGGCCGCCATCACGGTCCCGCGCCGCGCCCTTCCCGGAGAGGAGTGAAGCAGAAATCTGTCTGCAGGCGAGCCGGGGATGTGGCGCCGCGAAATTCTGGAAAAATGTCGAAATTCGGCTTCGTCGCCTTGATCTGTCGGCGTTGCATGTTTGCGGCTTGCCGGTCCCGGGCAACCAATCATAGGAAAATATCGTTGAGATGCAATCGGTCAGAACAAAGGAGAGAACAATGGCGACACAGGCTCCTGAGCGGACGCTCGGCGCGATCGCGCAGGGCGATGCGCCGGTTTTCGAAGAGATCGTGCAGATGCACTTGAACACACTCGAGCGGTCAGGCCTGGACGAGCGCACCTACCATCTCGTGCGCTTGGCGGCGCTTATCGCCCTGGACTCGGCGCCCGTCTCCTACCTGATGAATCTCGCCGCTGCCAAGGAGGCAGGCCTCACCGCCGCCGACGCGCAGGGTGTGACCACCGCCATCGCACCGATCGTCGGAAGTGCCCGGGTCGTGTCGGCAGCGGGGAACGTCCTGCGCGCGCTCGGCCTGGACGAGATCCTGAACGAGAACCCGGCGTAGCGGGAACCTGGTAGAGCGGTCCGGGCCGGTCGGGACTACGGTCGGGCGAGCACCGGCACGACCCTCGACGCCGGCTCCGCCGCCGACGTCGCCTCCGACCGGCCCGCCGACACGGTGTGAGGTAGAGCATGGCAGCTGTCGTCAGCTCGCCGCCGGTCGCGGCTGGTTCGCGGCCGCGGCTGTCCGCGAAATCCACACGACTGTCCG